>NZ_JAEMUE010000014.1:0-50077 GCF_018342435.1 Neochlamydia sp. AcF65 | reverse complement strand
CGCTGATTACTTTGCTGGCTTTGGGATTGCCTGTTCCTTGTTATACTCGCATTTGTAGGCGTGCTAAAGAGCTTGGGCAAGAGCTTACAAAGCTAAGCCATAAGCGTCCGACAGACATAGCCTTTGATTCCACTGGAGTGAAAGTTTATGGCGAAGGAGAGTGGAAAGTACGCCAGCATGGCAAAGCCAAGCGGAGGACTTGGAGAAAGATTCACTTAAGCGTTTGCCCAGACTCACATGAAGTTATGTTGAGTGAATTGACATTGAGCAATAAAGCCGATGATTTAGTGGCTAGCCAAATGATCCCCAAGCTGCCAAAGAGCGTAAAGACCATTTATGGAGATGGTGCTTATGATAGACAAGCTTTCTATCGATCGTCTTATGTTCGGGGTATAGATCCTGTAGTACCTCCAAGAAGAGGAGGAAGGTTAAGCCAAGAGACGGACAAACCTTGGATGAAAAAAAGAAATGATAACTTAAAAGTCATTCAAGGCTTGGGAGGAGATGATGAGGCTAGGCAGCTTTGGAAAAAGCTTAGTGGCTATCATAGAAGATCGCTTGCTGAAACGGCAATGTACCGCTTTAAAAGAAGCTTTGGAGGAGATTTTCGCTCTAGGAAGCTAGAATATCAGCGGGCAGAATTATATGCTAAGTCTTTGGCGATAAACAAGATGACAGCACTTGGAATGCCCCAAGGACAATGGACTAATTTGATAAGCTTTTAAACAGACCAACTATTAGGTCATTTACGCAACAAGGCCTAATTACATGCAAAGTAAAGAAGATCTTTAAAATTTGGATGTAATATTAGATTTTTTCAAATTTTTTTGTTTGCCTTTTAAGAAGTTTAGCAATATAAATGAGTGTTTTTTAATTAAAATAGATTTCATTTTAGTATAAATAAGAATGAATAAAAGGTAAAAATGCAAGTTAATATTCCATCTTATTCTACTTCTGCTCTGCTAAATCCTTCTTATTCTTCCCCTTCACCTGCTTTGCGCCTACCTGAGGAGCTCATTACCTATATTTTCTCTTATCTCTCTAGAAAAGATTTAGTCCATGCAGGGATGGTATGTCGCCAATGGAATAGGATAAAAGAAGACCCAATTCTTTGGAGCTCCCTCTATCGTTGTGATTTCCCATTCTTTACCTTACATCATTCGTTATCTACTAAAGCTATGTACATTAATAGCTTTATAACCCAGAGCAATCTGAAAGCAGGCAAGATTCAAAAAGAAATTGAGCTACCCCCTTATTTAGGTAGCAAGACATTGTTTGATTTTTCTAGTAGTGCTGGCCTGTTATTAGTAGAGGCAGCTAATAGGGTTCGTCTCTGGAATATAGCCCATGGTCGGTTTCAGGATTTTCCTCCCCAGCTTAAAGGTGATATTTGTTCTTTGTTTTCACCAGATGGAAGCCTATTAGCTACAGCTTCTTCTGATGGAACTGTTCAGGTGTGGAATGTTATCACCTCTACACTTGTACATGACCTTAAAGGTCCTACAGGCACGGTAACCCATGCATTTTTTTCGGATAATGGAGAAATGCTTGCCATCCTCTTTGATGACAGGCTAGTAATCCTTTGGAAAGTCTCGACAGGTGAATGTTTACATACTTTTTCTCATAAAGAAGATATTATTCATGCCACTTTTTCGCCGGATGAGAAAATTCTTATGGTAGAGTATGACAATAGTAACCTACATCTTTGGGAAATCGCCAGTGGCCAAACTATCCATGTTTTTAGGTATGATGAAGAAATTTATGAGAGCAGCTTTTCTCCTGATGGAAAGTTACTCGCTACCATCTTTGCTGATAAAACCGTACGTGTATGGAAAGTAGCCAACGGTAAACTTCTTTATGTCTTGAATCATGAAGGAGAAGTATCTGATTGCCGTTTTTCAGCTGATGGAAGCTTGCTTGCTACAGCCTCTCAAGATCATACTGTGCGCCTTTGGAAGACAGCGAGCGGTCAACTTCTTCATACTTTTAAGCACGCTGGGGAAATCAACCATGTCGCTTTTGCACCTGATGGAAGCAAGCTTGCCACTGCCTCACAGAAGAATGGTGCTATCTTGTGGGACATCTTTTCAGGGCATGCTATTCATCATCTTAAACACGACAAGGAAGTACAGAGTGTAACTTTTAATCCCGATGGTAGTATTCTTATAACGACTAATTTCCAGGGGCAAGTGTGCCTCTGGACGGTAGGAGAAGGAGTCCAATTTGCTAATTTAAAAAGCCCAGACACTATTTATAATGAAATACGCATGGCTTTTTCTAAAGATGGAAGTATAATTGCTTTTGCAACAAATTCCAATGTACGCATTTTAAGTTTTAATTCTCTTTTTCTTCCTTCTTAGTTTTCATAAGCTTAATCTTTATTTGGAACTTAAGCTACCAGGAGATAGCTTTTATACGCTAGCTAAAGCAGATTTGATTGTTGGCAATCTTGCAGCAGAAGCCTGCAGGAAAAGCTTGAGGAGGTTTATTTACCTATGCAATCGCCTTAAGTCGGTCTAAATTAAACTTAGCTAGCTATCCCTTAAATATTTAAGAGTTTTTTACTTTAACTCCTAGGAGGCTTTCAAGTTCTTTACCCTCTAACCAAAATAACCGTGCCACCGAATTTTCCTTATTCAAGGTTAACAAACTTTATCCTTTTAGCTAGAATTCTTTTTAGCTAGATAAGAAGTCCTCTTATAAAAATTTTGCATCTGTTCGCGTAAATTCTCGCTGGGAATAAAGATATGCTGGCAAGGAGGAAGGCTGTTCAAAAATTGCTGCCCATACTTTTTTGTAATTAACCGTGTGTCCAAGCATACAATACAACCTCTATCATTTTTATTGCGGATAAGACGACCAAAACCTTGCTTGAATTTCACGATTGCATTAGGCAGAGAATACTCCATAAAAGGGTCGCCCCCTTTAGCTAAAATTGCTTCGGTACGCGCTTGAGTAATAGGCTCGGTAGGTACCTTAAAGGGTAGCTTAACAATGATGACACAACGAAGGGCTTCTCCTACTACATCGACTCCTTCCCAAAATGAGTCTGTTCCAAATAATACAGATCGATCTGTTTTTTTAAATTTATTAAGGAGGGTTTGGCGATTGTCATCGCCTTGTTTAAAAAGAGAATATTTATATTGTTGAAGGCGTGCTTGCAACACTTGGCAGCACATTTTGAGCATGGTGTAGGAAGTAAAAAGCACAAAAGCATTTCCTTGGCTGGCCTGAATACATTCCCAAATTTTCTCTGTCGCTGCTAGGTTAAATCTGCTATCAAGAGGATTAGGAATATTGTTAGGAATAGCTAATAAAGCTTGTGTGCGATAGTCAAAGGGAGAATCATAAATATTTTCTGTTAGCGTAAGTTTGCTCATGTAAGAAGGGGTAAGCCCTAAGCGCTGCTTGGTAAAAGTAAATTGCTTATTGGTAGCCAAAGTAGCACTGCAAAGAATTACACTGCTAAAGGGTTTGAATAAATACTCGGCTAGAGCTTTTGCGATATCTAATTCAGCATCGGCAATATTTACATTAATCATCGTTTTAAGCATCTGGGCTTCAATCCACCTTACTTTATTAGGAGGAGGAGCTGTATCTACAAACTGCTGCAGGATAAAACTCGCTTCTGCCAATCTTCCGCAAAGAGCCTCAATTTCATAACGAATACCCTTAGAGACTTCATTAAGAGGCTCTTGACCTAGCGCTTTAAGAGCATTTTCGATGCTACCGATCACTTGTACATATTTTTGTAAACTGGTAGCTAAAGCGTGAACATGGCTTTTAATTTCTCCTACCCATAAAGTATGCTTATAATGTTCAGGCAATAAGCGTAGTTTGTTTTCATTAAAAGGTTCTTCATTAGGCCTTATGCCCGTTTTTGCTATGTTAATGAAAGTATGAAGCTTATCAAAGCCTTCAGTAATCAGCTTAAGAAGATCGATACGTATGCCAGGAAGATCAATATTGAATTTACTTAAAAGGGAGCTGATTTCTGCTGGGGGCGCTTTAGAATTATAGTGAGCAAGAATTTTTTCTTTAAGTTGAGCTAACTTTCCTTGGGTTTTACCACCTTTTTCTGCTGCTAAGCGTCCTACAATTCGCAAGAGATCTAGCTGATTTACTTTTTGAGCAAAATATTCCGTAGCAATATCTTCAATATGATGAGCTTCATCTAAAATAACTTTGGTATAGAGGGGCAAAATGGAAGGGTCTTGATAATTTTTAGATTCAGCACGGCTAGCCAAATCAGCAAAAAGCAAGTGATGATTGACGATCAATAAATGAGCTTCGTTAGCTTCTCTTCGAGCCTTAAAAAAATGGCAGTCTTGATAAAAAGGACACTGGCTTTTACTGCAAGTATCATTTTCTGCGCAAACTTTGTCCCATAAATGCCCGGAAGGTTCAAAAGTTAAGGAAGATTTAGACCCATCATTGGTCGTATGCGCCCAAGCATCAATTCGCGCAAATTCCTCTGCTTCTTGGGGAATGAGAAGAAGTTGCTCTGCTCGTGTTTCCTCCACTTTTCGCAAGCAAACATAGTTGCGCATCCCTTTTACAAGGACTGCTTTGACAGTGATATTAAGCGCTTGGGCTACGATAGGAATATCTTTTAAAAGAAGCTGCTCTTGCAGGGTAATTGTATGCGTGGAGATAACCGAACGTTCTTTTCTTTGGGCGGCCCAGAGTATAGCAGGAATAAGATAAGCAATGCTTTTACCCGTTCCTGTTCCTGCTTCTATTAAAGCTATTTGATCTTTATTATAAGCTTCAATGATGTTTTGCATCATTTTTTGCTGTTCTTCACGTGATTCAAAACCTCTTATAATTTTACTAAGGTTTCCTTCAGGTTGAAGAATTTTTAAGGCTTTCTGCGCATCAAGTCCTTCACTATTCTTTTCTCTGGGTAGTAGGCTGCTCATGAAAGTTAGAGAGGGTGAAGTAAAAATAAAATTATTTTAGAATTTGAATGGAACTATATCGCTTTACAAGGATCTTTTCAAGGCTCCTCTTCTTATATTAAAATAAAGGCTAACCTTTATTTTTAAATGGTAAGAATAAGAGCAATTTCAGCTTATGGATTAATTTTTAGGGCTACAGGTAAAAAATAGGGGAAGGAGCCTATTTTATTCCCTTCCTGCTTTTTATGATTACGGTTTGCTTTTTTGTTAAAGTGATAGATAGCTTTAACTTTTTTATAGAAAAGCGGAAAGTTAAAAATCACTTCCTCTATTCAACCTCTAGCAAATCTAAAAAGGCTTTTAGCTGTTTAGAGCGGGTAGGATGACGCATTTTCCTTAGGGCTTTGGCTTCAATTTGTCGAATACGTTCTCTCGTCACATTAAACTCTATTCCTACTTCTTCAAGCGTTTTAGGCTTACCATCTAATAATCCGAAACGTTGAATAAGAACTTTTCTTTCTCGATCCGTTAAGGTAGAGAGCACTTCATTCATTTTATCTTTCAAAATAGAGTATCCTGTGGCTTCTGCTGGTGAATCGGCAGTCGTATCTTCTAGGAAGTCTCCAAATTGACTCTCTCCCCCATCTCCTACTTCTGCTTGTAAAGAAATAGGGTGCTGGGCAATCTTGTAAATCTCACGCACGCGCTCAGCAGTGATACCCAGTTCTACAGCAAGCTCTTCAGGATTGGGCTCTCTACCCGTTTCCATCATCAATTTTTTAGCGCCCCGTAAGACCTTGTTAATAGTTTCAATCATATGGACAGGTATGCGAATAGTTCTAGCTTGATCGGCGATAGCACGGGTAACAGCCTGGCGAATCCACCAAGTTGCATAGGTAGAGAATTTATAGCCACGTCGATACTCAAATTTTTCCACGGCTTTCATAAGGCCCATGTTACCTTCCTGAATCAGATCTAAAAAGGAAAGGCCTCTATTCGTATATTTTTTGGCGATAGAAATAACCAAACGTAAATTGGACTCAACCATTTCTCTTTTAGCTTCCTGGCTCTTGTCCATCCAACGTTGCAGCATGCGTACATCTTTTTTAAACTCTTCTAATGTTCTGCCTGCGGCAATTTCACGTTTTTTAAGTTTTCGTTTAGCAGAGGCAAGCTTGGCAGCGGCAAATTTATTTCTTTCTGCCCGTGGAGTTAATTCTTGAATTTCCTTTTCTAATTGTAAAAAACGGTCATAAGCTCGTAAGATGAGCTCACCAAAGTCTTCAATAATATTGTGTCTAACATGAAAGCGGCGCAAGTAAGCTTGAGTACGAATACGACATTTTTCTATTTCTTCCAATATCGAGGGTTTATTCTCTTTATTTAGCTCTGGATCATCAATTTTCTTAAGAAGCTCTACCAGATGTTGTTCTTCCTGTTTAAGAAGGGCACATAATTTAGGTAAAAGGTTAAGAAACTCTTGTTTATTGGACACTTCTTTTTCTGCAACACACTTGTCAAAACGCTCTTTTCCTTGTAGCAAATATTGGGCAATTGCTATGGTCTCAGCCGTGGAGTAGCCAAACCTCATAATGATGCGTTCGATTTGGATTTGCGCTTTTTCGATTCGCTTGGAAATTTCAACTTCCTCTTCTCGGCTTAAAAGAGGAACCGAGCCCATTTCTTTTAAATACATTCTTACGGGATCATCAGGAGTGCCTTCAGAACGTTTAGGAAGGCCTTCTAATTCTTTCGCTTCTTTCTTACGCTCCTTTTGGCGCTCAACTTCAGATTGGTTAAGAATTTGAATGTCCATGCCACTTAAAAAGATCAACACTTGATCAATCTGCTCGGGCGAATCAAAAGACATGGGAAGAATATCGTTAATTTCCTCGTAGGTGATATATCCTTGCTCTTTAGCAATGGAGACGAGTTCATCCACTTTCTGTTGATGTTGGTGAGAAAAATTGCTTTTAAAGTTATCTTTATTCATGTTGCTTTTATGTAATGGGATTGACGAATTGCAAATTTTTTGTGTAATATGTTTTTAAAAGCCCTGTGGAAAAGGTAGCTTTGTTGGCTCATAAAACGTTGAGAAAGTAATATTACAATCAATATTTCCTTAAAAAGGGTATAGGAATATTTAACTATTATATTGATTTTTGTCAATCTATACCATCTTTTTCTTTTAAGTAATGTCCAAGGAAAAATTAAATTCATACTTGGATAAATGCATTTTGTCAAAAGATTTTTAAGTGGGCGAAAAAATATGCACTTTTATGCCTTCGATGAAAAAGGAAATCAGGTGTCTGCTCATCAAGCAGATAAAAGGCTGTATTATTTTTGCAGAGAATGTCTAGGCCTGGTCAAATCTCGGGGAGGCCTCTTGAGACATTTGCACTTTTATCATCTAGAGCCTAATCGATCATGTCGACAAGATGGTAAATCTCTTGTTCATTTACAAGTGCAGCATTATTTACAAAATTGCTTGCCTGGTTGTGAATTAGAAAAAAGATTTCCTCTTATCAATCGTATTGCAGATCTGTTTTGGGAAAAAGAGGGCTTAGTAATAGAAATTCAATGCTCTCCTATCTCTGCCCGTGAAATAGACGCGCGCAATCTAGATTATGCTAGCCTAGGCTATCGAGTTCTTTGGATATTACATGATCGCTTATTCAATCGTCATCGTTTGACAGCTGCTGAGTATTTATTACAAGATTCCTTTCATTATTTTACTAATATCGATTCTGAAGGAGTAGGATATATTTATGATCAATGCGATAGAATAGAAAAAGGTAAACGAGTGCTTACGCTAGGCTTTCGAAAAGTAAACTTTTTCTCCTACCATTCTCACCTCAAAGAATCCATGGTGTTTGGTAATTATCCACCTTGGATAAAAAAAAGGCTGGAATCATGGAGAGGATATTTTACAGGCGATTATTTAGATTATTTTTTAACAATGCAAGAACCAGAAAAAGCTGCTTTATTGTCAGCTCTTTCAGTAGATGAGCAATCAGGAGTTATGCAAGTAGGAAAAAAACTACAGCCAGGTATAAAGAGAAAGTTAAAAAAATTAATCCGTCTAATTAGCTATTTTTATCGCTTAGGATTAAATTTCATACTTGAGAAATTAGCAAAATAATATCCTGCGGAGCAAGTGCCCCTTATCTTCTAAAATTTATGGTGCAAATGCTTCGCAAAGGTGTTTATAAGGCTTTGGCCGCGCGAGCAGCAAAACGTGCTTTCGTACGATTGGCTTTATTGACTTTATAGACGCCTTTTTTTACACCCTTATCCATTAGGCTGTAGATTTCGCTTAAATGCTTATGATTTAACGCGGCATCTTTTTTAGAAAGGTTTTCTTCTAGAGCACGTACCGCTGTTCTGACTTGCGATTTGAACACTCTATTAATCTGATTTCTTTTGATGCTTTGAAGATCTCTTTTTAATGCTGACGAACGTTTTTCTTTTTTTTTCTCGGTAGGTGCTTGAGCCATTTTCCCTCTTAAATGTTTAATGACATAAATTTATATAAGAAGAAATTATAGGCATTGCTGTATAATTCGTCAAAGCCAAACTGAAATGCTTGGTATTAAAAACATCTACCCTTAATAGCATTAAGCTCAAGAAGTATTGTATGAAACTTATCTTAGACCAAAATCTTTCCTTGTTAGAGGCTTTAACCCTTTTATCCCCAAATAGTTCCAAAACAACTTTACGTTCCTGGTTAAAAGAGGGGCGGGTGTATGTCGATGAGAGTGTAGAAAAAGTCAGCAGCAAGCTTATTAAAAAAAATCAAACCATTACCGTAGGAGCAAGGCCAGATCCTTATATACAAGATTTACGAGTATTATATGAAGATTCTCATTTAATAGTGATTGATAAGCCTTCTGGTTTATTAAGTGTGACTAGCGCTTTCGAAAAAGAAAACACAGCGCATGCTCTTTTGAAAAAACATTTTCGTCCGCGCAAGGTCTATGTGGTTCATCGGTTGGATCAAGATACCTCAGGTGTTATGCTATTTGCTTTTTCAGAAAGAGCTTATGAAAAATTAAAAGCCATTTTTGCAGAGCATCATATTGTAAGAGAATATATAGCTATTGTAGAAGGTCGTATGGAGCAATCTCAAGGTAAATGGGAATCCTACCTTTATGAAGATGAAAATTATTTTGTACACTCTTCTTCAAATCCAGAGCGTGGTCGTTTGGCTATCACGCATTATCAAGTGATAGAAATGAGTAAGCACTATTCCTTGGTAAAATTTACCCTAGAAACAGGAAGAAAAAATCAAATTCGCGTTCAATGCAAAGCTGCAGGACATCCTGTGCTAGGAGACCTTAAGTATGGCTCTTCGGTTAGTCCTGTACGCAGGCTATGCTTGCATGCTCAAGGGCTGGGATTTAACCATCCTATCAATGGCAAACAGATGCAATTTAAATCTTCTCTTCCGCAAGCTTTTAAAAAATATTTTAAAAATGCATAAAAATCTGTTGTGGCTTTCTTTTTTATCTTTAGCCGCAGGCGTGGTCGGTTGGTTTACTTTTCGAGCGCTTTATTTGACCTATTTTTACCTAGCTTTTACGGCCTCTGCTCCTGTAGAAAACATTCAATGGGCAATTGTGCCCCTAAGCGAAGATCGTTTGGTAGTTAAAGCAGACTATCGCTTTGTGGTTAATGACAAAGAATATCATGGAAAAACTTTATTTAAAAATGATGTCTTTCGAAACCCCTGGGCAGCAGAAGAAGCTTTAAAAACATATAAGGGCCGTGAGCAAAGGGCTTGGTATTCACCTCTAGATCCTCAATATTCTTCTTTAGACCAATCTTTCCCTTTTAAAGAAAATATTTATGCAATCATTTTATGGATTTTATTGCTATATTTTATTTGGATAGGAAGGTCTGTAGCCAGGCTTACATGCGCGTTTACTTAGATAGCTAATATATGGAAAGTATTAATAAAAAACTACTCGCCTACAAAAAACGATTTCAGGGGACCTTAGCTTTTTCTTTTTCCACGCTACTAGATGGAGAAATCTTTTAACAATCTTTATTAGCCTTAAGCTTATAATTTCTATAAGACTAAATTATAAGCTAGCGGATAGCGATAGAGCTTATAAAGGCCTTGCCTTGTAGCCCAAGCGCTAATGCTAGCCTTTCTACCTCTTAAGATGGGCTAAGAATAAATGAAAAAGAGTTTATTTTTGCATGAGATCTCTTCAAAAAATTTAAAGATTTATCTTGTTTTGAGTTTAAGAGAAATAATGTATAAAAATTAATGTTGAGGTTTAAACTTATTAATCCTTCTGGCAAGATATCATCTTAATATTTAATAAATTGAACTTATGTATAAATCCTATAGCTCACGTTACACTATCCTACTTATCATTATTGCCTTCTACCTTTTGCCTGTCATGCTTTTGAGTAGCTATGGGAGGCTGTATATGCCTGTACAAAAAGGGTGGAATTTACTGGCTTTTGGGATATTTTGTAGTAGTATAGGGCTCATAGGAATTTTTTGGATGATGTGCCGTTTAAGCTATAGAGCCGAGCAGTATGCAAGGGATAATCAGTCATCTGTTCTAGAGGCTTCAGAATTTTCTCCTAAGCAGTCCAATATTGTTGAGCTAGACATGACTCAAGCCAAAGCTCTAGAAGAGCTTCAAGAACAGTATAATGAATTACATGCGCATGTGCTAGCTGCTCAAAAAGATTTAGAAGCAAAAACTAAAGAATTGCTGGAAAGAGAACAGAATAATCAGCATTTACAAGAAAAGCTTATTACTTCTGCAGCAGAGTATGAAATGAGCAAGCAGGCTTATGAATCCGCTTTAGACCAGCAAAAATTGCTTTTAGTCGATTCTCAAAAAACAATCACTGAGCAACGCGAATGCATTGATAAAAAATTGCAGCAAATTGCTCAACTAGAGATTAAAGTGTCAGATTTGACGTATGAAATTAAAACATTGATTCAGCTAGCAGAAATTGAAAATCAAAGCATGCCTATTTACTCAAGTCTTCCTTTAGAGCAGGCAAGCTCAATCTATCCTCCTCTTTCGAACATATTTGAAGAAGAAATTGCCTGTCTTCCCGAGAAAAAAGTTCGAAATAGCATGCAAGCCAATATACAATTAAAGCGCTGCATTGATATTGCCCAAAAAATTACGGGAGCAAGCCATTATTATAACACTTCTTCACGCTTTAAAGATTTGGCTGTCGATAACTATACTTTAGATTTAAGGCGCCTCTTTGATAGTTTACGGGCAGAAAATGCCAGCGCTATTATTTTTTATTCTCAAAAAGAAAATAAAATTTTATTTGTTAATAATCAATCCAGGAGCTTGCTAGGCTGGAGTCCAGACAAATTTGTCCAGAGCTTTAATGAGATTGTAGAGCCGAGCAAAGATATTTGGAGGCAGGGTATTGCCAGCTTAGCTATTAAGAATGACAATCATATCAGCCTAAAGATGAAATCTAAAGCAGGAGCACAGGTAGAGGTTCATGCTTTGTTAGGCATCATCCCTACTGGCATTTTTCGCTATCATGTGCTAGGCGTCTTATACTCTTCCTTATCTTAAACAAAAAGGGCAATAAATTTCCTTATAAGCAAAAAAGTTTAATTTTTTTTGTTTATGGAGGATTAATTTTTTAAAGTAATTTATGTTATATATCATTGCAGGTCGCTATAAAAACAGAAAAATTCAGTCCCCTAAACATACTCTCACCCGTCCCACTACCAATAAACTACGGGGAGCGCTCTTTAATATTTGTCAAACTTATATAGAAGATGCTTCTTTTTTAGATCTTTTTTGTGGATCAGGGGCGATGGGATTAGAAGCTATAAGCAGAGGGGCGGCTCAAGCAACCTTTGTAGATGAAGCTAAAGCAAGCCTTCAATGTGTGCGTGAGAATATACAATCTTTAGGGGTGGAAAAGCAAGCCCATCCTTTATGGGGAGAGGCTAGTACTGTATTAAAAAAGCTAGCTAAGCAAGGAGACCAATTTGATATCATTTATATTGATCCTCCTTACGAAACTAAAGGTCTATCAGAAGAGATCCTCAGAATTATAGATGAAAGCACCCTGTTAAAGGTTGAAGGAAGGTTATTTATTGAGGAAAGCAAAGCGATGGTAATAGATAAAGAAAAGTGGCTTACCTTGCAATTAGAAAGCGCGCGAAAGATGGGCCGTACCCAACTTGTGCAGTTTAAAAAGATTAGTTACCCTCAACCTCCCTGCTCCCATCAACATGAGTTACTTGATAAATATTAATTTTCACCGGGATAACTTATCTAATATCTTTTCTTACACAAGCTACTTTATTTCAGCTGGCATGCTTTCTGATGAATTCCTCTCTACCCGTGATTTCTTACCCCCTTTCAGAATAATAGAATTTTTGGGAAGGAGGCTTTAAGCATCTAAGGATAATTCTATGGCGTTCTTTCAAAGCGTTAAGAATGTTTTTAACTCTATTAATCAAGGATGCATTATAATGGGATGCTTTTTTTTTTAACTTTAATCTTTTTAATTGTATAGATCTGCACCCTTGGCGTCTTATTACTGAGGCTCCTCCCTCAATAAAAACGATCCCAGAGGAATTGATCGTGCATATTTTTTCTTTTCTCTCCCCCAAAGAGCTTGTGAATGCTCAACAAGTATGTAAACACTGGAAAAAAATAGGAGATGAAGAGACATTGTGGAAAAGATATCCTCAACAACATTTCAAAGACAAACCCTTACATATTAGCTTTTGTCTAAAAACACCTCGGTCTTTTAAAAATAGTTATCTTTTTTATAGCCGCGGGAAATTAATAGAACGGAAAATTAAGCTAGAGGCTGCTGCTTTGCGCGCCCATCCCGATTATAATGTAAGCTTTACCGAGATGATGGTATCGATGAATCAAAGTCAAAGCTTTAATCATCAAAAGAGATTAAGGTTTTGAGAGGAGACGGGCAAAGAGAATAATACTGATAAGATAATCTGTATAAATATCAAGAATATCAAGTTTCATTTTTTTTCTCTTCTTTTCAAAGAAAAAGATATATCTTTAGAATAATCTATTCAACTCATCTGCGCGTAAGATGTGTAACTTAAAAAGACTATTGCGGTGAGAATGTTTTTAACTCTATTAATCAAGGATGCATTATAATGGGGTGCTTTTTTTTTAACTTTAATCCTTTTAATTGTATAGATCTGCGCCCTTGGCGTCTTATTACTGAGGCCCCTCCCTCAATAAAAACGATTCCAGAGGAATTGATTGTGCATATTTTTTCTTTTCTCTCCCCCAAAGAGCTTGTAAATGCTCAGCAAGTATGTAAACACTGGAAAAGAATAGGAGATGAAGAGACCTTGTGGAAAAGACATCATCAACAGCATTTCAAAGACAAACCCTTACATGTTAGCTTTTGTCTAAAAACACCTCGGTCTTTTAGGAATAGTTATCTTTTTTATAGCCGGATGAAATCAAGAAGACGGCAAACTAAGCTAGATATTTCCGCTTTGCGCGCCTCTCCCGCATATAATCCAATTTTTTCCGAGAGGCTGTTATGGATGAATCAAAGTCAAAGCTTTAATCATCAAAAAACTTAAGGTTTTGAGAGGAGATGGGCAAAGAGAACAATGCTGATAAGATAATCTGTATAAATATCAAGAATATCAAGTTTCATTTTTTTCTCCTCTTTTCAAAGGAAAAAATATATCCTTAGAATAATTTATTCAACTCATCTGGTGCGTAAGTAGCTTAAATTTTTCAACAAAAAAGCAAGGGGAGTTCAAGAGGTAAATCAGCTGTAACTTTTTTTGAAAATTTAAATTAAAAACTGGCCTTACGTACAGATGAGTTAGTTAGGCAATTTTGCTCTTTTTTTATTTCTTATAATTGCTTCCTTTCTCAATTAAAAATAGCATCTACTTCACATATTTTTTGACTTTACCTCCCCTAAAATATTAAACTCATTCATTAACTTGAGGTAAAGAACGCATGCATTTAAAAATTTTGACAATTTTTTTTCTTTTAAGTACTTCATTATGTTGGGCCAAAGATAATTTTGTTGCCGATTTGACAGTTAAAATCCCCATGCGAGATGGTTATGAATTACCAGCAGATATTTATTTTCCCGCGGAGGGAAGGGAAAAAAAAGCTCCTTGTATCTTATTAAGATGCCCGGCAGGTCGCAAAGCAATGCCTTGGGTGGGATATACCTCCCTCACTCATTTTGGCTATGTAGTCGTTATGCAGGATACCCGGAATGCTTTAGATATCAATGGAAAGACGGCTCCTTTTATCACCGATGGCTGGG
Source organism: Neochlamydia sp. AcF65 (assembly GCF_018342435.1). Taxonomy (NCBI): domain Bacteria; kingdom Pseudomonadati; phylum Chlamydiota; class Chlamydiia; order Parachlamydiales; family Parachlamydiaceae; genus Neochlamydia; species Neochlamydia sp. AcF65. Next base: position 35,879 of record NZ_JAEMUE010000014.1, on the reverse strand, counting down.
GAGCTTTACAAGATGGGTATGATACAGTTGAGTGGTTAGCAAAAAGCCCTTATACAAATGGAAAGATTGGGACCTTAGGTTTTTCAGCCGTAGGTTGCACCCAACTGCTGCTAGCACCTTCTGCACCCCCATCTCTTAAATGTCAGTATATTGGAATTGCCGCTGGTAGCTTATATCATCACGCCATTTTTCCAGGTGGACAGCTACATAAAAATCAGGTAGAAGGATGGCTAGGATATTATTCTAAAGATACAGGTGTGTTAAGCTTTGTAAGCTCTCAGCCTTTTTATAATGCATTTTGGGAGGAGTTAGACTCAATCAAGGTGGCACAAAAAGTGAGAGTACCAGGATTTTTATATGGAGGGTGGTATGACACCTTTTTGCAAGGGACCATCGATGCTTTCGTCTCTCGGCAGAATAATGGAGGAAAAGGTGCTTTAGGAAAGCAGAAACTGCTGATAGGGCCGTGGACTCATTGGTGGCCTATATCCTCCAAGCTAGGTGATTTTCCAGTTCCTCCTCAAGGATTTTCTCCTTCTTATGATATGTCTCCTCAACGTTGGTTTGATTATCACCTTAAAGGCATAGAAAATGGTGTAGATCAACTGCCTCCCGTTACCTATTACGTTATGGGTCCTTTTGATGGCTCGCCTTCGAAAGGAAATGTATGGAAAACTGCTGAAAATTGGCCTATACCTGCTAAAAATAAAGCTTTTTATTTGGGGCAAAAGCATAAATTAATAACCGAGATAACAAAAGAAAAAAGGGGTGTCTATTCCTTTAATGCTGACCCTAAAAATCCTGTTCCTACAATAGGGGGGCGTAATCTCTTTCTAGATTGTGGCCCTAGAGATCAGCGAACGATTGAAAGTCGTTCCGATGTACTGGTATTTACTACCGAACCCTTAGAAGAAGACATGGAAGTGACTGGACATTTATTAGCTAAATTATATGTAACTTCCAATGTTTCTGACACCGATTTCGTCGTACGTTTAAGTGATGTTTACCCCGATGGGCGTAGCATTTTAATTTCCGATGGAATCCATCGAACAGCCATCCAGTCTTCTCAACTAAAAAGATGGGCTTCTTTGCAAAAGCCTTATGAAATTGAAATTGATCTAGCTTCTACGAGTATGGTTTTTGCCAAAGGGCATCGCATAAGAGTCTCAATTTGCGGTTCAAATTTTCCTCGCTACGAAGTTAATCACAACGTGGGCTTATTAGAAGCGACTTCTGGGCGGTGTGCTGTGGCTCGCAATAAAATCTATACAGGCCCTGGTTATCCGTCACGACTTATTTTACCGCTAGTTGAGTAAGGCTTGCTTTATTTAATAAGGAAAGAGGCTTGCTAATTATAAATTAGCAAGCTAGGCAAGCTTTATTTTTAGACTCTTAGATGAGCTTGAAGAAGAGCTTTATGGATGAACTCGGCTCTTTTATGGACAATTTCTTCCTGGGGTAGATGGGTTTTCTCATGAAATTCTGCTAGCAAATGAGATCTTCGACAATTAAAGAATAGTTGATTGATGGATTGGCGGGAGATGCCTTCTACCCAGCCCATCTCTATTCCTAATTTAAGGAGGCTGATCGCATTGAGGGCTTCAATAGCATCAATTTGATAAGAATGCGTTAAAATACCAAAGGCACGGCTGATTTTATCTTTAATATAAGGATTACTACTCGCTCGAATTTGATTTCTGGCCATATTTTCTTCGACAACCATTTTAGTAGCAAAGGCATTTAAATTAGAGATAATCGATTCCTCGGTAACGCCTAAGGTATAATTGTTTTGCACGACTAGCAAATCACCAATGATTTCTTGGGGAGAGCCGCGAATGCCGGAGCAAGCAATGCTTTCCTCTTTATTTTTTTCTACTATTTCCTCCATTTTTCCTGTATGGACAAGAGCGGGAAGCTGAAGATAGATAGAAACAAGTAAAGCTGTTCCGCAGCTACCTATATCTGCAGTAAGAAAGCCATATTTAGCATTATAAGCAAAAGAAATGTTATGGCCAATAGTGGTTTCAATTTTTAGAAGTTTATTCCAAGCCTTCTCTAGTTCGCCTTTACATTCGATAAGTTGCAAGTGGAGGTGATTGCGAATATTAAAAGAAGCTAAAAATTGTCCCGACGCGTCAATGATAAAAGCTTCTCCTGAATGAGCCTGGATGAAATTATCATTAGACCAGAAATGTTCTCCTAGAAATTCTTTCTCAAAAGGTTCCATTTCTTCTGCCCGAATAAGAGTAGCTTTCTCAAGTAGATCTAAAGAGAGGATTTCTTTGCTTAAAACTGAAACCACCTGCTTACGTCGCTCTGTACTAAGTTTACCCGGGAAATTGAATTTTTCAAGGTTTCGATGTAGATGAAGAATGGAAGCTAGCCAAATATCATTATCATTGTCTTGCCAAAGTTTTTTCTGGTTAATAATAACATTAGATTTATCATTGGGGGCCATTGCTTTTCTCCACATTTTCTTCTGTCAAAGCTCTAATTTGATCACGTAGCCATGCAGCTTGTTCATAGTCTTCTCTTTTTAGAGTCTCATTGAGGGCTTCGTTAAGAGCTAGTAGACGCAAGGAGGGGCTGATTTCTCTAACCTCACCTGGGCTGCGCCCAATATGGAGTGGAAAAATTTTTTTATTAGCTTTTACGCGAGGAGGAACTTTATCAAGAATGAGGAGTTCTTGTAAGATAATGTCATCAAAAACCTCGTAGCAGTTGCTACATCCTAAAGAGGCCCCTACCCGTAATGCTTCTAAAGAGGTATTACATTCTCCACAAGCCAAGCTGGTTTCTCCCACCATATGGCCCATCTCTTTTTCACTTGTTTGGCCATGTAGCTTACGTCGCAAGATAGGGCAGTCTGAACACATGCCGGTTTGCGAGATGTTATTTCCTATGAGCTCCGTATACCAAATGGCGATAGGTTTCTTGCATTCTGTGCATTCAATGGGTCGTTCAGGAACTTGCTCTTCAAAAAATTCAAAGGCTTTTTTAACCATAGTCGATCTTTTGATAGATGTTATATATTTACACCTACTATAGAAAATGTGAGCAAAAAAGTATAAATTTATTTTCGTAGGGAGAGTTTTTTTTTTTGCTTATTTGGCTTTGGCGTCAATGAGCAGTTTTTTTTCTCTAGCTGGCAGGATTTTAGTAGAGGCTTAAAGCTTAGCATTAGCTTGCGAAAAGCTTAAAGTTTATCTATTCATTTATAAAAAGCTAATTTTTCTCTGATTTTTATAAGGCTAAGAGCATAAACTTATTTTAGTATCCTCTTCCTTTAAGTTTAATCAATTGATAGGATGAGGACGTTTAGTAAATGCAGAAGGTAGGTGGATAGGGAATTTAATTAGATCAATATAAAAGGGAAAAATGAAAAAGCAGATGCTTTGTAAGCTTAAAGGGCTTATTTAAAAGGTAAAGGATTTCTAACGAAAAAATAATCGGCTGGGCTTACTGGCAATGGGCTTGATAAATGCTTAACTTAAACTAGCATGAGTAGAAAAATAAAAGCAATTCAAGGGATGAGATGGAAAGCAAAGTAGAAATTGCTTAAAAGCTTGAGACTTGATGGACTCGAACCATCGACCCTCTCATTAAAAGTGAGATGCTCTACCGACTGAGCTAAAGTCTCGTGCAATTGACCCCAAGGGGATTCGAACCCCTGTTATCGGAATGAAAATCCGGTGTCCTAGGCCAGGCTAGACGATGGGGCCTGACTGGCACCTTATAAGGTTGAAAAACTTATAAGGTATTTTTTCTTCAAGTTTCCTTAAAGAGGCCTAATGTTACAGGATTTTGACTTTTATAAGCAATAACTAAATGGTGATAATTTCTTTTTCTTTTTTTTCTGCTAGCTCGTCAGCTTCTTTGCAAAACTTATCGGTCAACTCTTGAACATTTTTCTCATTCCTTTTCAGCCCATCTTCAGTAAGCTCACCAGCTATTTTTTGTTTTTTGGCAGCTTCATTAAACTCGCGGCGTATATTACGGATGCTAATTTTTGCTTCTTCTTTCTTTTTATGGCATTGCTTAACCATTTCTTTGCGCATATTTTCATCCATAGGAGGAATCTTAATGCGTATAGAATTAGCATCCACAATAGGCATGAAGCCTAAATTAGCTTTTTCAATGGATTTGCCAATCGCATTTGTTGTAGAAGGATCAAAAGGGGTAATTAAAAGCGTGCGCGCTTCAGGGGCAGTCACATTAGCAACTTCTTTGATACGCATGCTAGAGCCATAAATTTCTACAAAAATGCTATCTAACATACCAGCATTGGCACGATTAGTGCGTAGAGATTTTAAATCATTTTTCAAATGTTCAATTGCCACTAACATCTTGGATTTCGCTTGTTCAAGAATATTCATTATACAACTCCATTTTCCTAAATTCAGGCTGTCTATTAAGATACTTTTCTTAACTAATTAATGTTCCGTCTTCCGTTTTCGATAATATTTGTTTTAAAGATTCTTTTCCAAGAGCTTCCATGCTAAACACAAAAATAGGAAGCTGATTATTCATGCAAAGAGCGATGGAAGTTGTATCCATAACCTCTAGCTTTTCTGTAAGATATTGGGAGTAAGATAAAGTCCTATATTTTTGTGCTTGAGGGAATTTCAAAGGATCTTGCGTATAGACACCCTTGACTTTGGTAGCCTTAAGCAAAACATCAGCTTGTATTTCGCAAGCACGTAAGGCAGCAGCGCTGTCCGTAGTGAAATAAGGATTACCGGTGCCACCTACGAAAAGGACAATATGGCCAGCAGCAAGGTAATCGTTAGTGCGGTTCCAGTTATAGCTTTCAGCCACTTTAGGACATTCCAGGGCGCTTATTAGCTTAGTTGTACAGCCGATAGAAGTTAACGCTTGCTGTAGGGCTATACCATTCATAAGGGTAGCTAGCATACCCATTTGATCTGCCGCAGAGCGAGGGATTTTTGAGCCTTTTAATTGAATGGCTCGAAAAATATTTCCTCCTCCAATGACCAAAGCTAATTCGAAACCCTCTTGCTTTATACCTTTTAGCGATATAGCTAGCTGCTCCGTAGTCGGAAAATGGACGCCAAAAGGTTGCTCCCCTAAAAGGGTTTCTCCAGAAAGCTTTAACAAGATTCGCTTAGCGTTAGATAGATTTGTCATCGTTTTTTTCATCCTACAAAAAGGTATAGATTAAATAAAAAATACATTCTAGAAAACCTTAATTGCTACTTGCCTTAAAATAGCATTTAGGGTTGGTGCCATTAAAGCTAGCTTGCAGTTTTCCTTCCAGCGACGCATTGAAAGTTTACTTCAAGTGATTATAGCCTATTTAAGGCGCTACTCTCAAGCTAGTTTAGGTTAGGCAGGGAATGAAAAGGATAAAAAGCTTAAAATATACTTAAGAAGTAATACGCTCTCGAGCAACTCTTTATGTCATCATATACTTAGTAAAAAGCTTGTTTTTACGGGTAGGGCCAGCTTGGAAAAAGGTTAATTTCTTTTTTGGTTATGTAGATGTAGTTTCTTTAAAAGGTGTAATTGAGAATCTTAATAGATAAGAAATTAAGCCTGCTGGGAAGAATTGGTAGAGTAGCTTTTATAGATTTTGATATGCATAATTTTCCAATCGCCTTCTCGGTTTGCTAGGTGAAATTCAAGATAGAATTTCTGATGTGTTGACGAGCCTTTTAACAAGATTTGGTAAGTAGCTTGATCTTTGGCTACATTAGTAAACGAAACATTATTTCTGGTGAGTTGAGTAGTTAAAACCTTTCCATAAAGATCCTGGGTGAAAAGTCGAAAATATTTGAAAGAAGAAGCTTGTTGAAACTCTTTACTTGTACTAAGAAAATAAGCATCATTAATATTTCTTTGTTGAATGCGTTCTAGAAATAGGTGTACAGCTTGGACTACCGCTAATTCCTCTTGCTCCGTGGGAGGATGTAAAGATAAACGTTCTTCAAAAAAATCTATAACAGACTCTTCAGCAGCTAACGATAAAGACAGAGTGGTAAATAAAATAAACAAATATTTCAATGGATGCTCTTAAGAAAAAGGTTTAAATAAGCCATAATTTTCCATTAAGCTTTCTGCCTTTTTATAATGCGTACGTTTTAATTCTTCATACACACGTAGTCCTTGCGCATTAAATCCTTGTTGGAAGTAAAGAAGGCCCAGCTTATAGAAAGTTTCTCGATCACCCGGGTTTAATTTTAAGATGGTTTCATATTCTTTAATTTCTTCTTTAGGCATTTGCAGATCACGATAACTATAAGCTAGTTGGGCATGGACCCAAGGGTCGTTGGGTGCATAATCATTAAGAACCTTAAATTCTTCAATGGCTCGTTCGGCAATGGCACGGAATTTCTCTTCCATCTGAAGGGAATAGCGCTCTACAGGCATCCAGCGTTCCTCATCATATCCCTCTAACTTACGCGGATCTACATAAAGGCCGGAAAGCATAACGTAAGCATTGGCAAGCGAGGCGTGGACCTCCAAGCTAGTCGGCTCGCACTTGACAAGCTTGATATTTTCTTCTACAGAAGTTAGCAAGAGAAGTTCTTTAAAGCGATGGACATCTTGCCAATGCCACCAACAGCTAAATTTTTCTATAAAAGAATGTAAAGATTTTAGCCATTGAGGGAAGGAATAGAAATTATATTCTTTGCCGTGAAGGTTATTAGCTAATTTGCAACATGCATTGGCTAAAGCAATATGATGTTCTGGGCAGCCTTCTTGATAATTCAAAAGGCTTTTGCAAGCAGCCAAATAACGTTGAATGATCTCTTTATGCTGCTCAGGCTTCTTAGCCTGGTAATAAACTTTCAGGATGAAATAAGAAAAGAAAGTAAGAAATACTCCAGCTAAACACATAGCAAGTAAAGCTGATTGTGTCAATAAGCTAAAAAAGGTAACCATTAAGATACCTTCAATCACACCTAATATCAAAAAAATCAAGTGTAAGATCACATAAGAGCGCATCATCCCTTCAAACTGAGGAATAATAGAAGCAATGATAGGGTTGATATGATCGTTATAAAAGAAAGTATTAGCTTGAAAGTAAGTTTCTCCTTCAATGCGGGAGGATGACATGGTACTACTCTTGATAAAGCTTCAGGAAGACCTTTTATAAGGTTTGCCCTAAATTTAAACAAGGCTTTTTATGTTTACATCCCCTTTTTGTTAGCGGTGAGAGGCTTAATTCTATCATTCGATAGTAATTTTAAGGGAATAATGAGCGCCATGCTGGATAGCTATTCATGAAAAAAGTAATAAACTAGGGCAAGGCAATATAAACGAGGCAGATGCTTTTTCTTTAGCCGGTCGTTTGTCGGTTCACCCTAACGCTAGATTTTTTTAATTCTTCCTGATAGAAAAGACTCAAACCTAGCAAATTAAGGGCCGAAGAAGTGAAAAAGGCTAAGCCTAGTTCCTCTCCCAAGAGAGCCCACCCGAATAGAGCAGAAAACATTGAAGTGGAAAAGCCTGCAAAAGACATAAAAGTGGCAGAAAAACGTTTCATTAGCCAGCCGTAAAGATTATAGCAGATAAGATTTGAAACAAGTAACAACCAAGCCGCACAAATAAAGAAGGGGACAAGGCTGTTAAGATTAACAGGTACGGGCTTCCAATCTTCTACTAGCAGCGAGTGAAAAAGGGTAATGATTCCACCTATCAGCATGCTCATTCCATTGGCAAACAAAGGTGAATAAAGATTTTCATTAACGAGCTGACGTAAAAGAATCCATCCATAAACGCTTGTAGTAGCGGCAATAATCACAGCTAACTCTGCCCAAGAAAACATAAAGAGATGGCCCGCTTTTTGCTCTGCAGATGTTTCACTAAGTAACATAGGAATTATGCCTACAAATCCAATCATTAATCCTATCCATTTTTTTATCGACATTTTCTCTGTGAAAATAAAATAGGAAAATAAAGCAGATATAAAGGGAGAAAGGCTATAGATAAAACAGGTTTTAAAAGAGGTTAAATATTTAAGACCCCAAAATTCGAGGACATTGGTAATGTAAATGTTAAAGAAAGCCAGGCGTAAGATACGACCAAAGCTGTGCCAATTCATGGAGATATGGGCACCCTTGCGGTAAAATTCATAGGCTAAAAGAAGTATACCCGCAACTAGCATGCGTGATCCAATCAGGAAAAAAGGCTGTGCATATTCTAGAGCAACTTTGCCGACTGTGAAAACGCTAGCAAAAAGGGCAAAAAGTACAAATACAAAAAACATCAATCGATCTCTTTTAAATTATCTATAGGATATAGTAAAAAGCAAAAAGATTCAATTAAGAAGGAGTAAAAGGATGGCGGGTACATTCATTGGCAACTTTAAATTTCCTGGATGCAATCGGTATAATTAATTTACGCCTTCTCTCTCCATTCTGTGGTATGTAGGTTAAAACTTAAATTTGCTAATTTGAGTAAATAAAGTGGGTGAAGGGGGTGGAGCTTTAATGCTTTACTCCAGGCTTGAATTGCATCGGTTAAATGATTTTGCTCTTCCTCTATACAAGCCAGCGAGCGCCATGCTTCTTCATCGCGAGGAGCAATTTGTAAAACTTGCTTTAGATGATAAAGAGCAGAGTCAAAATCTTTCTCAATTTTATTAATCAGCGCTAATTGCTTATAGGCTTCCACATAGTAAGGATTTAAATCAATCGCTTTTGAGAAAGCTTGTTTGGCACTTCGATTAAGTTTTAAATGAGTTAAGACTTGGCCTTGAAGATACCAGGCTTCTGGAAGATAAGAATGCTTTTCATTGATTTTCTTAAGAATATCGTATGCTAATAGAAGTTTTTCAGAGCTATCAGCGCAGCTATCCGTTGAATAATTAAAATAAGAAATAAGCTCTTTGGCTGAAAGTAGCTGAAGGGAGATACTTTGAGGGTATAATTGCAGCTGGTGGCTTAATAGCTGTGAGCTTAGATTGAAAGATTTATTCTCTTTGAGATCGATGCCCAAATTTTGAGGGATTGGGAATAAAGCAAGATGATCGATTTCAAATTGCCTAAAATGTATAGAGGCAAGATCAGCTCTTCCTAGAAGGGTAAGCGCTTGACCATATAATCGATGAACACTCAAATCTTGCCGACAATCTAAAGCAAATAGTTCTTTAAAAGAAGAGACGCTATCAGGATATAAACCAATTTCAAAATAAATTTGGCCTAAAAGCAAAAGAGCTTTTTCTCGTGGCGAGCCCTGGACATTCTGTAAGGCTTCATGTAAATCTTTAAGCGATTCGGGGTAATTTTTTAATGTATAAGCCAGCTGAGCCCTTTCTAAAAGAAGATCAGGAAGGGGATTTTTAACTTGGCGAAAATAACTTAAGGCTTGGACTAAATCTTTTTTAATATAAAGAAAATAGCGGGCAGCAAAATCATAGGCATTAAAGCTATACAAATGCATTTTAAGGATATTGTAAGGTGTAGAGCCCCTCTCTTCGAGGAAATAAAGGGGAATGTGCTTTAAAAAAGTAGCAAATATCTCTTCGGCTTGTTCTTTTTGATCCTGGGCAAGATAAGCTTGGATAAGCATGCCTTGAACGGCAGGAATTTGCTGCCTAGAAGGAGCCAGCTGAGGATATAAGTCAATCACCCGCAGCCAATCTTGCTTTTGAAAGGCTGCAATATAAAATCCTAGAAGGATTTCATCATGGAAGAGAGCATGTTGAGCCCTTTGAATTTGCTTCAGCCAACTAATGCTTGGTTCGGGCTGAGATACTAGTAAATAGCCTAAACCTAGGCGCAGCTTATTATCATCCGATAAAGGCTGATGAGCGCAAAGAAGTTGCAGGAAAGAGGCTCCTTGCTTCTCTCCCGTAATGAGCATAGAAATGGCCAGAGGCTCTAAGATAGAAGAATCTAGGCTGCTTAAATGCCTAGCATGTTCGACCACTTCAAAATATTTCCCTTCTTCATAAGCAGTCAAAACAGCTATACGGCGGGCTGCTTGATCGCAAGGAGTAGCTTTAAGTACTCCTAAAGCTTTATCGGCAGCTAAGGTAAACTGCTTTTTTTTGTACAAGTATTGTGCATCTGCTATTTGGTTAGCGATTTCTGAAGCCTCCAGGACTGGCAGAGAACTAAAATTAAATTGTTGTATAGCTTGTTGAATAAAGGCAAAATGATGAACGTTATCTTGAAGAACTGCCTGTTGATATATTTTAATTACTGCACGTTCAATGTCTTGCTGGAACTCTTTTAGCTCTTCTTCGAAGGGTAAGGTAGTAGCCAATCTTATAAGATCTATGGCTTTTTGAGGTTTATTTTTAAGCGACCAAAGACATTCGGCTTTTTGCAATAGCTGCTGAGCTAAGGTATAGCGCTGGAAAGCTCTTTTTTCTAAAGCCTGCCATAGGTCAAGATAGGCGTAGATTTCTTTAGAAATTTCAGCACCATTCTCAAGTACCTCCAAGATTTTAGATGCTAAAGCATGGATGAGTGTTGGCAGGCAGGAGGAATCAGAAGAGAGAAGCTTTTGGCTGAGAATCCAGCCCTCTTTCCAGTAATCAAGATGGCCCTTTTTTATCGCTTCTTGCATAGAGGCTGTTAATTGCGAGACCAACAGCTGATGAAAATTACTTTCATACAAATGGTCTGTTATTCCTTGAATAAATTGCGAAGCTTCTTCAATATTTCCTGTGCAAATCATTTCAGTAAATCTCTGAGCAAATCGCTTACTTATTTCCTCTAATTGAGGAAAAGCATGCATTCTCTCTAAGGTGTGAAGGTAAAGCGGTAAGCTTATAAATGTAAAACCTTCAATTTCTTGCAAAAGCTGGGCTTTAAAGGAATGAGCAAGGTAACTTTTTTCTTGAAGGTAATAGACATGGGCGTTGGACGTTAATTGGAGATAGCTTGCAGCTTTTTGATAAGCAAAAGGGCGTGCAGGTGGGGGCAATTTTTCGGCTTCTTTCACGTAGCTTAAAGCTAATAGCAGATTAGCATCCTCTTCGACAGCCGCTGGGGAGATGAAAAGCATGGCTTTCAATGCTTGGCGGGCTTCCTCTAATTGGCCTACCTCGATTTGAGCGTATAAACAATTAAGCCTCACTTTTTCTTCTGGAAGATGGCGTTGAAAACTTGCTTCCATCCATTTAGATAGCCAAGATCTAGATTGGCTAGCTTGCCAATGGGTAAGGGCTTGAGGATAATCTTTGAGCAAATAAAAATAATAGCCTTTAAAGAAAAGGAACCAAGGATGATCAACAGTAGTATACAAAAGGCATTGATCAAGCGCTTGATGTAAGGCGTCTATATCTTTTTGCAAAAAAGCATTTAAGGCTAAATTTAAAGATAATTCAAAAGCTTTATTACTTCTTTTATTAGTAAGATGCTGCAGGGCTTCTAAAAAATAAGGTTGTGATTTTTCTGCCCCTAATTTCTCACGAGCTATATACCCTTCATATAAATAAAAGTCTGCTGATGAGAGGGCATGATCGCCATGTAAGAGATGGAGGTGTGCTTCATCGTATTGTTGGCTAGCAAAATGCTCATAAGTTTGGTCAAGAAGGGTTCTTGAATCAAAAGTAAACCCTATAAAGAGAGCAATAAACAGCAAGCTAAAACAAAACGAAAGAGTAAAAATTTTAAAATAGGACATTAGAACCAACCCTAAAAATCTTCTACATTAAACTTTATAAAAAAAAATTTTAATGTAAGAAAAAAACTGTTAAAAAAAGTATTTTAAAATTTGATGAAATAAAAATCCAGCCTATGTTAAAATAGAGATAAAAAGAATTTACCTTGAGAAAGGCGTATCATGCAAAAATCAAAAATTGTACTGCTTGAAGATGAGGAAGATATAGCGGCATTGATTAAATTACAAGCAGATATTTCTGGCTATAAATTGCATACAGAAATTGATGGCCTGAATGGATTAAGGGCCATTGAAAGAGAGAAACCGGATTTAGTGATTTTAGATATTATGCTTCCTGGCTTAAGTGGCCTAGATGTTTGCCGAAAAATGAAAATTCATCCCGAATTAAAAGATATTCCGGTCATTATGATTTCTGCAAAAAGTGAGGAATTAGATGTGGTGTTAGGGTTGGAATTAGGGGCCGATGATTATGTGGCAAAGCCTTTTTCCCCTAAAGTTTTATTTTCACGCGTTCGAGCTGTACTGCGACGTGGCAAAGATACCCATGAAAAAGCTTTAAAAATTATTGCGTTTGGTAATTTTACAATAGAATTAGAACGTTATTTGGTAAGAAAAAACGATAAATCTATTTCTTTGACCCTTTCAGAATTTGGGATTTTAAAGCGCTTGGTAACAAATATGGGTAAGGTTTTAACCCGTAACCAATTGCTTGACGATATTCAAAATAGTGACGCTTTTGTGGTGGATAGAAATATTGATGTACACGTTGCTTCTCTTCGTAAAAAATTAGGTCCCAACTTTCAATGGATTGAGACGGTCCGGGGTGTGGGCTATCGCTTCTTAGAAGAGGAAGAATAACAAATAAAACGACTTATTCTATAGGCCGAGGAAAAAATCGCGCCTATTTCTTAAATTTCATGCTTATCTTTTTTCTAATACCTTTTAAAGAAATTACGTCTACATAACCAAAAAAGAAATTAACCTTTTTCCAGGCTGGCTCGACCGGTAAAAGCAAGCTTTTTATCAAGCATATGATTACATAAAGAGTTGCTCGAAAGCGTATAATTACATTTTTAATTAACTTTTTATAAATGCCACCTTTTAATTGATAGGTTTATAGAAACATAGAGGTCTGTTGAAAAGATAGTGTTCCTGTTTTTTGAAAAAAATGTTACCTTTCCAATAGCTTCCTTGCTATTTAAAGGTCTAGTCTTTCCATATGATTTTATAAAAAACTTGCTAAGCATCCCTATTATGTAAGGAAATTTTAAACCCTAAGAAAGGGTGGTAAACTTATTTTCTTTAAGTTTTTTTAGCCGCTCTAGATCTATTTTAGCGTAAGCGATACGTTGAATAGAGAGATGAACTTTTCCCGGAGTATGGTTTTTATAACGCGAGACATATTTACATTGAGTGATGCAAACTTCTCCTTCTTGGCGCTCTTTAGCTTTGCTGTAGAAAAGAGCTGCATGAATAGCATCTTGTAAAGACTCTTCATCGGGTTTAGGATGTTTATCCAGATGTAAAATGACATGCGATCCAGGGACATCTCTAGCATGTAGCCAATAATCCGAGCCACGGGCATAAGTAAAAGTTAATTTATCGTTAGCATGGGCGTTCTTGCCTACCCATATCTTTAATCCTGCTTGAGTCACAAATTCGTGATAAGGTAAAGATAAATTTTTCTTTGTCGAGTGATTCTTTGTTGTTTTCTTAGATAGCTCCTCCGAATGTATTTGGCAAAAACTTTCAAGCTTTTGCTTAGTCTCGAGCTGTTGCACCTGTTCTAGCATTAAAGATAACTTTTCTATGGCTAGATGGGCTTGCTTTAACTGAGCGGAGAGGGGGGCAACCGCTTTTTTTAATTTTTTACTTTTTTGAAAGCGTTTAGAGGCTTCTTCAGAGGGTGAAAAGGTAGGGTCTAAGTTTAGGATGACTTCTTGATTACCTTTCAACCAATCATTGACCCTGACCTGGCTTAACCCCTTCGTTATTTTATATAGATTGGCTTGAAGAAGGGAAGCTTCATGGTGTGCTTGTTCCCAAAGAAGAGCTTTCTGTAGCTCTTCTGAAAATTTGGCTTCGGCTTTCCGAGTTTTATTTAATTTATTTTTTAGCTCGGCAACCAGTGCATTTCTTTTTTCAAGAAATTCAGCTTCTAATTCTTTCTGTCTGTAGATAGCTTCCACTGAAGCACTAGTAATATTCTCAGGCGAGTCGAGTGGCAAAAGAGGAGGCAGAGTTTTAGGAGGAGTATAAAAAGTATGGATAGTGGGATGCAAAGAAACTAGAATGCACTGTTGGATATCAACAAGATAGCAATTGGGTTTTTTAGGAATAAGTTCGCTGATAAGAGTTTGGGTGAGCTTTCCTTTTTTAAAAACCATCCATAAAATTCTATCTTCATTGATAAGCTCGCAGCTTTCTAAATACCAGGTCCGTAAATGATGGGTCAGTTGCTTAGAAAAGAATGAAGAAATATCTTGACCAGGGTATTTGGTAAGATGGAAGCGCAAAAAGGCTTCTTGAAAACAAATCAATAAGGAGGGTGCGTCTTTGAAATGAAGGATAATCTTTTGAGGATGTGACGCTGTGCAGTGATCAAAAAGCGCTTCCTTTAAAGAAGAGTTAAGTTCTTTAAGAATTTTTTTCATTTGATCGATTGTTAATGACATACTCTATCCTGCGGCAAAAGATTCCATTTTTACACATTCTAACAAGGAAATAATCTTATCTGTTTTTTCCCAAGTAAAGTTTTCTTCATGACGCCCAAAATGCCCACCAAAAGCAGTAGAGAGATAAATAGGTTTTTTTAAGTTAAGCATTTGAATGATGCCTTTAGGTGTTAAATCAAACACTAAAGGGACGGCTCTGCTGAGAATATCTTCACTCACTGATCCTGTACCAAAAGTATCTACTTTAATAGAAAGGGGATGGGAAACACCGATAGCATAAGAAATTTGCACTTCACAGCGCCGGGCTAATTTAGCTGCCACGATGTTTTTTGCCACATAACGAGCTGCATAGGAAGCGGAACGATCTACCTTAGAGGGATCCTTGCCTGAAAAAGCCCCACCTCCATGATGGCCCATTCCTCCATAGGTGTCTACAATAATCTTTCTTCCGGTAAGCCCACAGTCGCCCGCAGGGCCTCCAATCACAAAACGGCCGGTAGGATTAATGTAGAAAAGAGTATTATCCGTAATAAAGCCTTTAGGAGCTATCCTATGCACAAGTGCTTGCATATCATGGACGATTGTCTCTCTTTTAACTCCTTCTGCATGCTGCACGGAGATCACAACGGTATGAAGACGGATAGGTTGATTTTTTTCATCATACTCTATTGTAATTTGCGTTTTCGCATCAGGTCTTAGATAAGGAAGCTGTTTGTTTTGTAGGATGTGATGGAGCTCTCGAACAATTTGATGGGCTAGCGTGATAGGTAAAGGCATTAATTCGGGTGTCTCTTCACAAGCATACCCAAACATTATGCCCTGATCGCCTGCACCTTGTTCTTTATAAAGGCCTTCTCTTTCATTGATACCTTGAGCGATGTCTAAGGATTGCTTATGAATAGAGGTTAGCACGCCACATGAGCGATAGTCAAAGCCCTCTTCTAATTGATCGTAACCTATATATTTAAGAGTATTACGTACGATTTCTTGATAATCTACTTGTGCTTTAGTCGTAATCTCTCCTGCAACCACGACAAGGCCTAAAGTTACCATTGTTTCGCAAGCCACTCGGGAGTTTTCATCTTGCTCAAGACAAGCATCTAATATAGCATCAGAAATTTGATCAGCGACCTTATCAGGATGACCAATCCCTACTGCTTCGGAAGTAAATAGAGAATGCTTCATGCTTATCCCTTAAAGTTAGCAAAAACGATAGCAAGGCTCTTGTTATCGTTTAAATTAAAAGATTAGATAATCAAGAGAGGAGATTAAACTTTAAAGTTTAGCAATCTTTTTGTTTTTTAGCATAATAAAGTTATTAAATATTCTTGAGTATAGATAAGAATGTGTATTTCTCTACGTTAAGGAGGTCTACTTGTATGGATAGATAGGCGACTTTAAATCTCAAATTTCATTTTTAAAGGGATGTCTACTTTATCAATGGAATGTCCCAGAAACTTGGAGCCATGCAAACGAAATTTTTCAGGATAATCCGAAACATAAAAGCGATGAGGAGGTGTTTTACCAGGGGAGGCATGTAAATGATGAGTCTCTAAAGTGAGCGATACATGTTCTGCGCAGGTGCTAGCCGAGTCGACAATGCAGACATGCGGGCCTATTTCCTTTTGGATCAAAGAACGAAGAAGAGGGTAGTGAGTGCATCCAAGAAGTAATGTATCAATGCTGCTTTGCTTTAAAGGGGCAAGATAATCTTTGATAATTAGCTGGGTGGCCGGATGATCGAATAGGTGCTCTTCAATAAGGGGTACTAACAGGGGGCATGACATGGAGTAAACTTGGCAAGAGGGGAGCTTTTTTTTAATTTGTTGGGGATAAATACCTGATTCGGTGGTCGCTCGTGTAGCAAGCACACCTATTCTTAGTTGGCGTGAAGCTTTAGCGGCATGCTCCACCCCTGGCTGAATCACATCAACAATAGGGATTTTAAGGATCTGTTTCAACTTATCTACAGCATAGGCTGAAGCTGTATTACAGGCAATGACTAGTAATTTAATTTGGTGTTCCATTAAAAAGATTGCGTTTTCTATAGAATAACGCAGGATGGTATCGGCACTTTTGTCGCCATAAGGCAACCTGGCAGAGTCTCCGAAATAAATAATTTGTTCATGAGGAAGCTTATGCATGATTTGTTTCATCACTGTTAGCCCGCCGATCCCTGAGTCAAAAATTCCAATTGCTTGCGAATTACTCATGGGATTCTAAGATTTTGGCCAACAACGATTTTATCATGGGAAAGGCCATTAAGCTCTTTAATGGCTTGGATAGTCGTTTGATGCTTACGCGCAATCTTTTCTAAAGTGTCTCCGGGTACCACTTTATAAATCTTAACGGATGGAAGCCCAACTTTTTCTGAAACGCCGCTTGTGGGATTTAAGGCCTCTGCAACTGATTTGATCGCTTGATGAAGGCTATCGATGTTTTGATTTTGAAATTCAATAATTTTTTCAAGCTCCGTAAGCTTTTGCTTATATTGGGAGAGGGTGGTAGCTATTTCATTCGAGTAGGTTTTAAACTGCTTAGCGTCCGAAATGATCCCTTGAGTAAGGAGCTCCAGGCTATTAATTTTTATTTCTAGGGCTTTAGAAGAATCTTTCCATGCTTCTGTGTGCGCATGCCCTGCTTCCATCCATTGCTGGCGCATCGAGTCGATAATCGTTTCTAAAGTACGGACTTTCTCATCATAGGTTTTGATTTCAATTTCGTGATTGCCGACCTCATGGCGTAAATCATCCAGATTATGGCGCATTTCACGCAGAACAACGGCTGTTTGATCATTATAATAGCGATTAGGGGCTGCATCAATATTGCCTAGAAAGCAAAAAATTAAAGGGATGATAAGGAATATCATAACTTTTATAACTCCAGGTTGCTTGCGCAACCTGAGCCTTGGGAAGAAGATTTCTATAAACATTATTTTTGATAAATTTTAAATTCTGCTCGACGATTTTGTGCCCAGGCCTCTTCGTGGCTTTCCATCACGGCAGGACGTTCTTTACCATAAGAGATCGTAAAAATATTATCAGGGCTGGCGCCTTCGGCAATCAGAGCATTACGAACAGCGTTAGCACGCCGTGAGCCTAAAGCTAGGTTATAAGCTTCTGCTCCTCTTTCGTCGGTATGTCCTTCAATAAAAATATAGGTGTTAGGATTTCTTTGCAGATAGTCTACTACCTTGCGTAAAATACTCATGTTTTCCTGGCCTTTGATCAAATTGCTATTATAATCAAATTTGATGCTTTGGAAAATACCCGAAAGGCCTTGAATAGTACTAGGATCTTTGAAAAATTGAATGTCGGGGAGAGTACTGCCTGGATCACCTGGATTTTCTCTCGGCTGTGGGCTAACAGATTCTGCCATGGCTAACTCGGCAACGTTGGGCTGATCTTGTAAGGGTATAAAGTCTTCGTGAGCATAAATATTTGCAGAATTGCTTGGTTTACCCAGGGTATAAAATTCATCAGGAGAATAGACTTGGCGCGAATCGCCATGTTTACCGCCAAGAGATTTAACACCTCTTCCAATATGACGCCCAGCGGTTTTCGTATCTTCCCATACATCATCGCTCGTGCGCCTGCAGCTTGTAAAGGATAAGCTAATAAGAAGTATATTCAAAAGCAGGCAATAGGGAGTTAATTTCATAAAATCCTCAGGCTTTGTGGCTATAAATAATTACAAAAATAAGATAGTAACATAAAAGGGGAAATATTCTAAAAGAGCTTTTTTAATTAGCTTGTTTTACAAAAGAAAGATAAGAATAAGACTCTATCTTCCTTGAGAGGTTTTTAGGGTTTTATCTCTTTAATTTTAAGCAACTTGCGTTTTAACTTGTTTTAAGTGTATGAGCCTAGAAAAGCTCTAAAAAAGCTTTTTTATGGGTCTTAGTTTTTTTACTCTTACTTAAGAGGAGCTAATAGGATTTAGGGCAGCATTTTAATCCTAGGCATGCTCGAAGCAAAGGCTTTGAGGCTCAAGCGTAAGTAGCTCATGGGAGAAAAGAGCCATCAAGAGACTTAAAGCTTGACTGACACTATAAGGCAATGAGCTATTTGCTAAACTTAGGCTCCCATGCAGGAAAGCGTTTCAGGCCTTTTCCTGAGGAAATTTTTACTGCTTCTGTTTGATGCATATTGATCAAATAGAGTTCGCTGCTATTATCGCCCGCAGAGTTAAAAATAAGATGCAAGCTATTAGGAGCCCAGGTAGGATTTTCTTTGTGACCCCCTCCTTTAGTAATTTGCCTTTCTTGCTTTTTGTCAAAATCATAAACCCAAATTTGGCGGATATCCTGGCTTTTTGCGCAATAAGCTAGCTTACTGCCATCGGGGGACCAGGCAGGAGCTGTGTTCTCTCGATTTGATTTGCTAATCAAGAGAGCTTTAATGTTTTTAAGGCTTGCTCCGGGTTGCGGAATGTCTATGACATAAATACGGGGTGATCCATCTTTGTTAGAAACAAAGGCAACCTTAGTACCATCTGGGCTAAAGGTAGGGGTTCCTTGCGTGGCTAGATAGGTAGAAAAAATTTGTTGAGGTTTACCTAAAGCGCCTTTTTCAGGATTAAATGCTTGCAGGAAAAGATCAGGGTTGCCGGTATAATCGCAAATGAAAGCTACCTTATCCCTTTGTTTGGCAATAGCAGGCATCAATTGATTACCTTTAAGCAAGCTGAAGCGCCTGCCTACTCCATCTTTTAAGGAAGCTATATAGATTTTTGACTGCCCCGCTCGATAAGAAACATACATAATGCTTCCGCTCGTATGGCCTTCTTGAGGAGGAATATAGGTAGGGGTCACAATAAGACTGTTTTCATGGGTAATTTGTCTGGCGTTAGCGCCATCGTAATCAGCTTCCCATACTTCTGCGATAGACTTAAGACCCTGCGAGATTTTACACGTGTAAATGATTCGCGTGCTGGCTATGCCTTCGCTGCCAAATAAGCTTTTATGGAGGCTATCGGCTAAACGATGTATGTGCCGGCGATCTTGATTAAGGTCTCCACTTAAAGAAATATTATTGACTGATTTTTCATGCTCACTATTCATGGAAAGCATCTTTGCTGACAGTTGATTGCCTTTGATCAATATTTTCAATACATAGTAAGCATTCAGGCTTTTCCAGGTGGAGCTATTAATGGAATCAATAAAATCACCAACAGGTACGTTAGATTCATTTTTTATTGTAAAGGTCATGCCATTGTGATTTAAGTCAAACTGTAAAACTTGTTCTAGCTGTCGAATGTAAGAGATAGTAAAGGCAGAGCTTTCCTGATAAAAAGGAGCTAGATAAAGAGGTATTAGCTTATTTTCCGTGGCTAATCTAACTACAATTTTCTGATTGTCTTCGCTTGCTATAGCTGATAAATTGTGTTTAAAAACTAAAAAAAGAAGAAAAATTATTAGATAATATTTTAGGTGATTCATAATTCATTACTTAATTGAATGATAAAAGTATATTCTGGTATGCCGGCAAACTCCCTTCCTAGAGGAGGAAATTTTAACATAGGCAAGTTTTTTTCTACATAGAGGCGATTTAAATGGCTGGGAGATTTAATGACATTCACTCTAATGGCTCGGCCTAAGCGATCGACAGTTAATTTCAGTTGAACTTCCCCATGTTCGGGTAGTTTTAATAAAAGTTTAAGGCGGCTAGCTAGCTCATCTCTATAGCTTCTCTCTATTGCGGGGGAAGGAAGAGTCTGAGCTATAGGCAGATTATCTATTTGCAATGTAGGGATAGCATTAGCTGAGGCGAGTGCCGTCTGGCTTGCTTGAGAAAAAGAAGCATTTTGATGAGCTCGGTTCTGCTCAAGCTTGGCAATGCTGGCCTGGGCAGTAGCTAGAAGTTTTTTCTTTTTTTCTTGTACTTCAAGGCTTGCTTGTGAATTAAAGCCTTTAGGTTGAGGCTCTGGGGAAGACTTTTCTAAAAGAGCTTTCATAGGTTTCTTCTCAGCCGCCTTGGCTGCAGTAGATGCAGGACTAACGCTTTTTTTAATATTATCTTTTTTAAGAGAGGGCTTGCCGGTGGTTGAATGGGTGGATTCATGAATTGCATTCTCTTTTTTTATAGCTGCTTTTTTATTAGGCGTTTTTTTAGAAGCTGTAGGGCTTAAAGCTTTTATACTTTTTTTATCTGGCGAGGGAGGGGGGGCAATTTTTTTATTAGATTCTGCAGAAGCCAAAGAAGTTTTGCTAGGTTTCATCTCTTCTACGTTAAGAGGAAGAGGTGGAGGAGAGGTAATAAGTTCAGCGGCAATTTCTTTTGAAGGTTTAGGGCTGGGTAGAATATTAGAATTGGGAGCCATTTTTTCTTTGTTCTCACTAGGCGCAAGAGGGGATTTTGCTTGCACTCCTGGAGGAGTAAGCTGAATTGTATGCACGACTAGACGTTCGTTATATTGGCGAGGGGCTTGTTTGGAAAAAGGAAGCGAGATCATGCTTAAAATCATTCCTCCATGGATTATGAGGACCAAGAGAGTGATTTGCCATAACATCTTATCGCGGGGGTAGATACTACTCATAATTACTTAGAGACTAGGCAGGTTTAAGAATCACATCTAATTGAGTAAATCCTGCTTTTTCAGCTGTATTCTTAACGGCTTGATAGGTTCCGAAGTGGGCCGTGCGGTCATGATATAGCTGAGGCTGGGCATCAGGATAACGCTTTTTGGCCTCTTTTAACAAGGTAAATAATTGTTCTATAGTCACCATTTGTTTATTAAACCAAATAGTATTATCTTTGCGTACATGAATAGAGATAGGGCTGCTAGCTTGAACAAAGTTTGGGCTGCTTTCGCTCAGGCCAGAAGATGCTTGAGCAAGTTCAACATTATCAAGCTCCAGCAGAGGTGCTATCAATATAAATATAATTAAAATGACAAAGACCACATCGATTAGAGGAGTTAGATTAACAATAGGCTCTTCGATATTTTTATGGATAGAATTCTTAATGAATCGCCTGCTCATGAGAAGTCCACTTTTCTATATTGCATCTCTACACAACCCAAAATTTCGCTTGCAAAGCTTTCCATTTCAATCTCAAAGTCGCGAATAGCATGCTTTAAATAATTGTAACCAATCAAAGCAGGGATGGCGTCTATGAGTCCTAAAACTGTTGTTGCCAAGGCAAGAGAGAGCCCACCTAGTACCATTTGGGGTGTATTGCCTGCTGCTTGTACCTGAAAGTCGGAAAAGCTTGTCAATATGCCCCATACAGTGCCGAGTAATCCTAAAAAAGGGGCTAGACTTACCACCGTAGATAGAATAAAAAGATTTTTTTCTAAATTTTTAATTTGATGAGCAACCTGGGTAGCTAAGGAGCCTTGTAGAAAATCGATATCTGTAAGAGAAAGAAAAACTGCATCTTGCTCAGTTTCCTTATTTTTAGGTATAAAAAATTTATTTTTATTAAGGACTTCCAGAGTCTGTTTTTTAAGAAGAGAGTAAAGATCCATGTAAGGGTTGCTATAATATACTCTAGTGGCAGCTTCGCAATCTAAATTCAAAGGATTTTGCTTTTGCAGTTGAAAGATATCATAGAAACGGGCTGCTTGTTTCCTTGCCTGGTAGGTATGCCAGATCTTATGGAGTAAAATGATCCAGGTCATTATAGAAAGGAAAATGAGGCCAATAAAGATCAATTTGCCTAAAAAATCAGAATGCACATAGGCTTCATAGAAGGGATTAGTAGCTACAAAAATGTTTACATTCATTCATAAATCCTTTAAAATATAGCCTTTAATTAAAAAAGAAGGGGTTTACATTGGCAGCCAAGTTTCAACATATGGCCTATGGGTTACTCGGCTTTTTGATCATTTTCATCCCTCTCTTATACAGTGAAAATCCTTCTCAAGTCAATCAACTTCATTCATTTCCATCTAATCTGGGCTTGATCGAGCCCCCAGCGAATGACTCTTCTTTACCTATTAAAGCTTATGTGCATTCCGAAACGATAAATTTCAGGGCCGCCGAGCCCTTTTGGATAAAAGTCAGCCTTACCATAGCCCCCTCTTGGAATATTTACTGGAAAAATCCGGGAGATACAGGCATGCCTGTTTCCATTATTTGGGAGCTGCCACCTGGGTTTAAAGCAGATGAGCTGCAGTGGCCTTATCCGCAACGTTTTGAATCCCCCTCATTCATTGGTTTTGGTTATGAAAATGAGGTGCACTTTTTGTGTCGAATTTTCCCTCCTGAGCACCTAAGCCATTCTGAGATTTATAAGTTTAAAGCGACTATTAAATACTTAGCTTGTTCAGACTCTGCCTGTTTGCCAGGAGAAACTAACGTGCAGATGAACCTTACCCCTACTTCTTTTTCCCCAGTCATCGATAAGTCTTTAACTGCTGTTTTCGAACAAGCGCGCCGTTTGTTGCCCAAAACTAATGGGAATTTTACGGCCAAGCGTGTCAATGATTTGATAGAGCTCACCCTGCCATCTCCTTTAAAGCATGGAGAGAAAATTATAAATATTTATTTCTTTCCCGAAGAAGGACAAAGCATAGACTACCATTTAGAGCCTTCTGTATCCTTGCAAAAGCCTTCTTTTTCTTCTTACTCCCTTGTGTTTAAAGAGAAAGATTCATCGTTGCCTACAACTTTCCTTAAAGGTGTTTTAGTCTTGGCTATTCAGCAGGCCGAAAAAATTGTGACGGAAGCTATCGAGGTAGCCGTACCTATCCAAGACTTCAATAAAAAAAATTCTGCGTGGGCTTTTAAGGAGACTTTTCCTCGCCCCTTAGATATTACGTTGCCCTCCACACCTAGCGATTATGAGGGGGGATTGGGCATGGCTTTGATATTAGCTTTTTTGGGTGGAATGCTTTTAAATTTAATGCCTTGTGTTTTACCGGTAATCTCTTTTAAAATTTTAAGCTTCGTTAAAATGTCCGGACAAAGCCGCCAGTTGACCTTGCAGCATGGTTTGATGTTTAGTGCAGGCGTTCTAGTTTCCTTTTGGATATTGTCTGCAGCTCTTTTGATTTTAAAGGCTTATGGCCATGCTGTAGGCTGGGGATTTCAGCTGCAGGAACCTGCTTTTGTCGCTTTGTTGTCAGCGGTCCTATTCATTTTTGGTTTAAGCTTATTTGGTGTGTTTGAAATGGGAACTAAAGTGGGCTCTTTTGCGGGGCAGTTGCAGCATCAAGGGATAAAAAAGGGAAGGGGCGCTTCCTTTTTAAGCGGGGTACTAGCCACGCTCATAGCTACCCCTTGCACGGGCCCCTTTTTAGGTACAGCAGTGGGTTTTGCCATGACTTTACCTTTCTACCTGTCTTTTTTGATTTTCACTTCCTTAGGAATGGGAATGGCGTCTCCTTATCTTATCCTATCTGCTTACCCCTCTTTTCTGCGTTTTTTACCTAAGCCGGGAAAATGGATGGAGACCTTTAAACAATGCATGGGTTTTATCATGCTTGCTTCCGTGTTATGGTTAACGTGGGTCTTTGCAGCTCAAACAAATGCATTAGCTCTTATCCTGCTCTTAGGGGCCTTTTTTATGGTAAGTATAGCTTGTTGGATTTACGGGCGCTGGGCGACCCCTCTTCATTCCAAATTAAGCTACAGGATTGCTGTAACCCTCGCCCTTTTATGGCTGCTGGCTGCTCTATACGCTTTACTTTATGCTTCTAAGGTTGCCTCCCACTCTACCTCTTCTTCTCCTGCTATAGTTGAGCAAGAGGCTATATGGGAAGAGTTTTCTCCCCACCGGCTTGCAGAGTTAACCTCCCAAGGTATTCCTGTTTTTGTTGATTTTACAGCTAAGTGGTGTTTAATATGCCAAGCTAATCATATGATATTGGGAGGGGCGGACGTTCATAATCAATTTAGCGAGCAGGGCGTAGTACGAATGAAAGCGGACTGGACAAAAAAAGATGCCGCCATCACGGAAGAGCTGCAAAAATTCGGACGCCATAGTGTACCCTTGTATGTGCTTTATCAGCAGGGGCAAGAGCCTTTTATTTTTCCTCAGTTATTGACTCCTAGCTTAGTCATCAACAAACTAAAAGCCATAAATAAATTTTCTGGAAACTAAAATATCAGGTGATTGATTTTTTAAATCCTCTATTCGTTAAAAGTTCTTGTTACTCTCCAAAATGGCTGGATAGCTGATTATCTAGCTTCTTCTTGGCTAAAAATTTTAAAATTCAGTAAATTTTTCTTTCTTTTTATTTGGGTTGATCAGCATTCGGTTGCCTGCAACATACCTTTAGCTAACAAACAGAGCCTTATTATCTCTTTTTAATTGCCCTAATGGCTCTTGAGTTGTTTTATTAGAAGGCCTATACTAGGATATAAAAGAGAAGAAGGTGAGGAAAGAGCAGGACCATTTTTTCTCTCTAGATAGAGGTAGTTGTAACAATTGCTAATGAGAATATTTACCTAAATTGGGGAGCTTTTCTTGCCCGTCCTGTTTCTAAAATTTGTTTGCTTTTTTGCTTCTATATAGATATGTTTAATCTCATAAAAAGCACAAAAATAGATATGCAATTTAATAATAGGACCCTCTATGAGCCCAATTTCTATGACTCTCGAACTTCTCCCTGATGAAATACAAGTCCACATTTTAAAGGATTGCGCTAGCCCTTCCTTATTTGGCGTTTGTACAAGATGGCAACACCTGCTAGCTAATGAAGTTATACCCTCTCTTTATAAGCAAATAGGTAAAATGCACTTTCCTCAACGAAAAGCTACCGAGCAGGCTAACCTTTTAGATAAACTTTACAAGCTCCCAGCTGGGCTTTCTATACAAGCAAAGGTAAATGAAATTTTTAGGCAAACCTTCGCTCTAGCTAAATCTCTTGCTCCAGCGGAATTTAGAGGCCAAATCGAAGAAAGAAAATATTTTACCCTGGCTAATTATACTTTACTTCTTTTAAACATTAATCGTCTTTTAATAGAGTCTAGATTGCCGGGCTATAAAAAATATTTAAACCGACCAGACATCAAAAATCTGCCCTTAAAAAAGAAAGAAAAGCTTTTAGCAGGTTGGATTAAAAGGTATGGCAAAAATATTAAGAAATTTGAGCTAACAGGAAGCGAATTGACTTCTTTGCCTTCCGAGATAGGCCGATTGTCTAAGCTACATCAGCTTAAATTAAACGATAATCGCTTATTTACCCTTACGGCAAAAATAGGAGAGCTTTTTAATCTAAAAGAGCTTTGCTTGAACGGCAACCATCTCACCTCACTTCCTGCAAAGATAGGCCAGCTCTCTGAGCTCCAAGAACTTTTCTTAGGCGGTAACAAGCTAATTACCCTTCCTGCAGCCATCGGGCAACTTTCTAAGCTGCGAGGGTTGTATTTAAACGATAATCAACTTACCATTCTTCCCGCGGAAATAGGAAACCTCTCTCAGCTGCAAGAGCTTTTCTTAGGCGGCAACAAACTAACTACTCTTCCCTCAACAATCGGGCAACTTTCTAAGCTGCAAGAGCTGTACTTAAACGATAACCAGCTTACCATGCTTCCTGAGGAAATAGGAAACCTCTCTCAGCTAAAAGAGCTTTTCTTAGGTTGCAACAAACTGGCTATCCTTCCTCCTACGATAGGACTTCTTTCGCAGCTGCGGCTACTTTGCCTAAGCAACAACCAGCTAACTGTTTTGCCTGCAAGTTTAAAGCAGTTGCCCGCAGGAATAGATCTTAACCTGGATGGAAACCTGCTGGAGAGCATTCCCTCTTGAATTGAAGCAGCGTTTTAGCCTCACTATTTAAGTAATAATCTTATAAGGCGTTTTAAATCATTTTACCTGTGATTATAAAAAACGTAAGCGGTCACGCGAATTATCAATTGATTCGCGATAAATAAAACAATTTTTAGAGTTTGTGTTTACTTAATCATATGTTGAATAGTATGCAATCATTATACGGGCAGCTAGTTACAGAATAAAAGCCATGATTACCTACTGGTAAATCCTCCCTACTAAAGGAGGAAAAGCTGTTTTAGCAATTTCTTCTCTTTTTGCCTCTTTCTAAGCATTCTGCTTAAGGTTTTTAATTTCTTGTACATTGCATAGAGGGTGTGTGTGTTATTTTTCCTCAAAAACAGGTAGAAGTAATAGACTCCTTAGCTACTCCTTATGCAATCGCTTAGCCTAGCAAAGTCTCTCTTTAACTAAAAACGCAGTTTTTAGAGCTTGAGTGTGCAGACTTAGCTTTTCTTAAGCACTATAAATGCACCTCTTCCTATGAGGCTGGCAACTTTATAAGGAGAGTGGCTAGCGATAAACTTTAAAGGCGAGCATCATTGACCAGCTCTTTAATAAATCCTATAATTATTTGGTTTTCTTCGGGATTTAATCCTGGATTTATTCTTATAGTACTAGAGCCTTCTTCTGCATTAACGGCGATAATGATGCAATTAGGGTGATAAAATCCAAAGCTAGCTCGAGAATGTACCTTTATCCCTTTCTTTAGGCATTTTTTATAGAAAAGCCCCATAATAGCCCTACTTTTTATGGCATGACCTTTCCCTATAAGTTTTATATCGATAAAGGAACATTCCATCTCTGGATCTGCGGTGCTAATGCGTATCTTCTGGCTACTTTTCTTGCCTAAGGGCTGAAGAAGCCGGGGAACATGATCAAGGATTTCCCTAGTATTCTTAAAAATAGCCGCTCGATAACTATCCATTTGCTCAGTAGTATACTTATAAGCAAGAGAGAACCATTGAAGACTTAGTTTATCGGTTTTATGGGCAATGTCTTCAGTTAAGGAATCAAAGGCATCCCAGGGAGCTTTTCCATTATTAACCATGTAAAATGGGGACCCATAGTAGTTATCCATTCCAAACATATCAAATTTCTGTCCACTACGGAAAAAGACAAAGTTTAACTTACCCTCTTTTATTTCCTCCTGGAAGGTGGTAAGCAAATCGCGGGCTTTAGGAGAATTGATATAATCGATTGTGCAATCGACCGCTACCGTAAGTTGCTTATTTTCGTTTTTTTGCGCTAGTATTTGTCGGATATCTGCTGTGATATCCCTTACCGCATAGTGGGTATGTTTGGCATCAATTTCAATATTAGGATTAAATTGACAAGCGTATAGATCAATTTGCTTTAAGCTTGTATCTTGTAAAGCGTTCTCAATACGCTGGTCGTTGCCTATAAAGCTTGCTTGCTCATAATAAAAGCCTGTACTAAATACTCGGGTAGGGTGAGGGTTCAGTTTTGATAAGGCCGCATTGATTCCAGCGAATACGTTGACTGCCGTCTTACCTAAGCCTGCTTTTATCAAGGGACGCAGTTCTTCTGGAATGTTTGCTAACTGCTTTGGCAAAATAGTAGGGAATGCCTTTTCTTCAAAAGGAGCTGTAAGCGTTAAAAGGTTAGCAATTTCGCAATGAATCAGCTCAATTTCCTGTGCATACTTCCTATAATCGTTCATAAAAAGTTCTGCTGTGGCCAGATGTTCTTTTATTTTAAACAAGGAGATTTGAATGATTTCACGTTTTATTGGATGTTTTTGCAACTCTTTCCATTGCTTGCCCCTGATTTCATTAAGTAGACCCCTTAAAAGATGTAAGGTAGATTCGCCTAAAATAGCTAGATGAGGAGAGTGGGCATGCATTTTTGGAGAAGAAATTTTTTCTAAGAATCTTTCAAAGAGTGCTAGCTTGGTGAAATCAAGCCTATCAGGAAAATAAACATCTTTGTTAGGAAAACCTTTAGCATCAGGACCTTTAATAGGGTATTTAATATCCGGCCTAATATTAAAGCCATTAAGAATATGTGCACGCATGTTAATAGCGCCGATATACAAGCCGGTTTGCTCAATAAAATCTAAAAAGGCAGGGTGCTTTTGAAGAATTTTTTTACCTTGTAAGCTAGAAAAGAGAGGTAAAACTTTGATGCCTGCAATTTCGTCAAGCTTTAACCTGCAAATGCAGGTGCTATTTTTTTTCAACAATTTTTTAAATTTACCTGTAGAAATTTTACTAAATTCAGGATGCTGCTTTCTAAATTCTTCAATTGACCTATCAAATGAGCGATTAAGGCTTGTACGTAGTAAATTCAATTGCTTTTCAAAAGCTTTTTCCTTTTCTCTTTCTCCCTTAGTTTTGGCTAAGTCTTCCAAAGAAGGAGTTAAATCCACTAGTAAGCTAACATTCATCGTTTGGGAAAAAGCTTTGCGTGGTTCCTTGGCAAACTTTGAAAAATGTGCATGTAGGGCTTGAGTAAGTGTGTTTTCCCATTTAGCTTCGGGCATTGCATTATCAATCACATAGAAGTTTAAAGGAAAAAATTGAGTAACCTCGGTAGTATCGGTAAGAATGAGAGGGCTCTTACGAGTAAATGCTAAATTTTTATTAATTTCAGCTCCTAATTCTGTATTTTGTCGAAATCCCATGCGATGGTAATGATAATTCGTATAGGGTCCCACCTGGAATAATATTCCAATTTTTCTTTGCAATAATTTCATCATGTTAAGATAAATAGGGGCAGATTTTTCCAAATAATTGGTCGCCATGAACTCAATTTGTTTCTTTAACTGGGGATCCTGTGTTTTTTTATAGGAATCCTTCAGCAGCGCTAGGTTAAGACTCCAATCTGTTTGTGAATTCTCTATGGTTGCTACGCTTTCTAAAAGTCCATGATAGGATCGTCGCCTTATATGCAGAAGGCGGTGAGCTAGGTCAGATATTAACTGTAAGAGTTTAGTAAGACCTTCTTTTAGGATTGATACAAAAACTTCCCCTCCAAGGGTAATATTTCTTTTTAATACTTTAATGAAAGATGAAATACGCATTTTAAAAGATGCTAGGGCGCACTCATGGGTTTTAGATGAGCAAGAAGAAGAAATACTACTATAAATTTTAGGGGCTACGGCTTCTTGAGCCATTAAAGGATTTTTAGAATGATAGTTAGGAATATTCATTTCTATGTTATTATCCATAATTAAGTTATTTATTTTTCTAACAATTAGATATTGTATATTAATTGTAGTAAATAATAAAAGAATTATTTCTGTCAGTTTTATTTAAAACAAAAAAATTAGTCTTATTTTTTACTTGAAGGTTTTCTTCAAAAATCCTATAGCAGGTAATCACGTCAGCGGAAAATATTAACACATACTCTTGTAAATCCCTATGAGATTGTCTAAGTTCCCAAAATTAAGTTTAGCGCTTTACTTTTACCTCTGGCCTTGGCTAATGGAAGCAAGATTACTAACTTTAGATGAGGCTACCCAGCGAGCTTTAATTTATTCTCCTGCCGTAGCCATCGTTGAGACCGCATGGAAAGTTAGGCAATCGGAGGAATATCAGGCAAGCTTTCTACCAAATCCCTTAGCTTCCGTAGAAATTGATAAAGCTAATTTAATTGGGAAAGAGAAAAAAAGAGCCAGAGATCGAGGATTTTCTTGCAATTTATCGCAATCCATTGAATTAGGGGGTAAAAGACATCTTCGAAAACAGACTGCTGGGCTCCAAACCTCATTAGCCTTCAAAGAAATAGAAGTTACAAGGTTAGAGGTAAGTTGCCAGGTAAAGAAAGCTTTTATTGAAGTGGCTGCTGCGCAAGAGTATTTGCGCTTTGCTCAAGAACTCCAACTAAGTGCCCAAGAGGTTTTTTTTTCCACTTCGGCAAAAGTTGAAGGAGGAAAAATATCTTCCTTAAAAGGAAAGAAAGCTAAGTTATCGGTATTAACCGCTCATCTAGCTTTAGAAAAAGCTCGCAATAATTTTGAAAATTCTAAAAAAAAGCTCGCTCTGATTTGGGGAGATAGCCGTCCAGACTTTACTTCTGTTGATTATAATCTTTTAGAAATTACTTTAGTCGAGGATCTTGCTGCCTTCATTGCTGAGCAAAATGATAATATTGCAACGAAGCAATGGGATCTACAGATAGCAAATGCTGACCTCCTGATTGCGAGTGAAAAAGCGCAACGTATTCCTAACCTTGTAGTTACCGCAGGATATGTCAGCTCTGCTGAGGACGGAGAGGGACTATTGCTTGGATTTTCCATGGCTATTCCGATATGGGATAGAAATCAGGGCAACATTTCTAAAGCCAAGCATTTATTAAAGCAGCTTTATAACAAAAGAAATAAAGACAACTTGCAAGCGCGCCTGCAATTAGAAGCTGAGTATGCACAACTTCTCACTGCTTACCAAGAGGGCCTATTATATAATAATGATGTTTTGCCTATAGCTTTAGCGACTTTTGAAGGTGCCAAACAGGAATACTTGCAAGGAAAAAATGATTACCTTGAACTTCTAGAGGCCCAGCGTACTCTTCTTGATGTGCATGACAAGTATATGCATGCTTTAGTGGATTATCATCAAAGAAAAATAGAGCTCTATCGATTGGTAAGGGTGGGCTATGCAGATACGCAGGGGCGCTAAAAGGTCTGACTTAAGGAGACGTAAATGAAGAAAAAAATTTTTTTATATATAGGATTAGCTTTTCAACACTATTTGGCAGCAAGCCAGGAATTTAAACCTGAATCTTCCAACTTTATCTTTTTAAGTAATGAACAGATTATAGAGGCACAAATTGAGACATTAAAAGCTTCTCCTAGCATATTGCAAAAAACCTTTGGGGCGCCAGCTCAGATTGTCATCAATGAGCAACAGCAAGCCATCATTGTAGCTAGAGTTTCGGGGGTAGTGAGCGATATAAGCAAAAATGTTGGAGATTATGTAAGCAAAGGAGAAACATTAGCTGTATTACAAAGCCGGCCAATGGCGGCTTTTAAAGCTGCTTATCTTACCTTGCTGAAGCGTTCTTCCTTAGCGCAACAAACTTTTGAGGCTGAAGCTATTCTTAAAGAAAAGAAAGTAACATCTGAACAAGCCTATCTTCAAGCACTTTTAATCGCTGAAGAGGCTAGCATTAAACAAGAGCTGGCAGAGCAGCAACTCTATCTCTTAGGAATGAGCAAAAAAGATGTAAAACAACTGACCCAAGAAGAGAACTATGACTTATTCAGCTATCAGATTAAGTCTTCCTTAAATGGCGTGATAACTAGCAAAATTATCAATATAGGTTCATTGCTAAATGCAGATCAAGAAGCTTTTAAAATTGCTGATCTAGACACTGTATGGGTACAGATAGGAGTATATGCGCAAGATCTTCCTTACTTTAAGCTAGGGGATAAAGTGCAGGTGGCTCTTCTAAATGAAGAAAAATTTTCTGATGTAGCAGAAATTATCTATCTTAGCCCTATCCTTGATAAACAGACCCGTAGTGGAACAGCTATAGCTTTGCTAGCTAATCCATCTAGAAAATGGTATCCAGGCTCTTATGTTCGAGTAGAAGTTATAGCCGAAGAGGTGGAAGTGCCTATAGCTGTGCTTAAAGAAGCTGTTCAAGTTATTGAAGGAAAAACTTTTCTTTTTATCGCCCATTCCCAAGGATTTGAAAAATGCGAAGTAGAGATAGGAAGAGCTGATCACACTCATGTAGAAATTCTTTCAGGAATAAAGCAGGGCACTCCCTATGCAGCTACGCATGCTTTTATTTTAAAAGCAGAAGATGGAAAGAAGGCTATTAAAAATGATTGAAAAAATCCTAAATTTTTCTATTACTTATCGTTATCTCATCCTCGCAGCTACTGCTTGCGCCATGCTTTTGGGTATATCTGCTTTAAAAAATCTTCCTATGGATGCTGTACCCGATATTACTAACAATCAGGTGCAAATTAATACCCTGGCTATAGGGCTGACACCTATGGAGGTAGAAAAAAGAGTGACTTTTCCTATAGAAGCTGCCCTAAGCGGTATCCCAGGACTTGAGAGTACACGCTCTCTTTCACGCAATGGATTTTCTCAGATAACAGCTATATTCAACGATCAGGTAAATATCTACTTTGCTAGGCAGCAAATCAATGAAAAGCTAATGGATGTTCGGAATATTTTACCAGCTGAGGCTGAATCTAAAATGGGACCTATCTCCACAGGTTTGAGTGAAATATTTATGTGGTCAGTGGATTACAGTCCTGAAATGAGACAATCTAAGCAGCAGGAGGCAGGCCTAGGGTTGCATGCAGACGGAAGTTATTTAACGCCTGAGGGGCAATTACTTAAAACTGATGTGGAATTAGCTTCTTACTTGCGTACTGTTCAAGATTGGATAATCACCCCTCAAATTAAGGCTGTTAAAGGGATAGCCGGTGTTGATGCACAAGGCGGCTTCATTCGCCAATATCTTGTGGAGCCAAGTCCTGAGAAAATGATGGCTTTTAATATCAGCTTACAAGATTTACTTACCGCTATTGAAGAAAACAACCTTAATGGAGGAGCTGGTTACATTGAACGCGGGGGAGAATCCTTGATTGTTAAAGCTGATGGAAGAATAGAAAATCAAGAAAATATTGGAAATATCGTGGTTGCCATGCGTGAAGACATGCCGATTTTCATTCATGATGTGGCAGAGATAAGCATAGGAAAAGAGCTACGTAGTGGTAGTGCTAGTAAAGATGGTAAAGAAGTAGTGATTGGCACAGCACTGATGCTAATCGGCGAAAATAGCCGTAGCGTAGCAGAAGCGGTAAAGGAAAAATTACAATGGATCAATACAACCTTACCTCTCGGGATTATTGCCCAGCCTGTATTAAATAGAAGTAAATTAATAGATACAACTATTCAGACTGTAGCTAGGAATTTGATAGAAGGTGCTCTTTTAGTTATCGTCATATTATTCGTTTTTCTAGGAAATTTTCGTGCAGCTTTGATCACTGCCTTAGTGATTCCTATTTCTATGTTGATAACCGCTATAGGAATGGTTCAAGCTAAAATTAGCGGTAATTTAATGAGCTTAGGCGCACTTGATTTTGGGCTGATTATCGATGGAGCTGTTATCATTGTGGAGAATTGTTTAAGGCGTTTAGGAGAAAAGCAAAAGGCGCAGGGAAAAAACTTGCAGATAGAAGAGCGTTTAGAAGAAGTGAGGCAAGCTAGCAAAGAAATGATACAACCCTCTGTTTACGGGCAAGCGATTATTATCGCAGTCTATCTTCCTATACTGACTTTATCCGGGGTAGAGGGAAAGATGTTTCATCCTATGGCTTTAACAGTGCTTTTTGCTTTGTTAAGCGCTTTTGCTTTATCTTTGACATTTATACCTGCTATGGTAGCTATTTGGATCACCAACACCATACGCGAAAGAGAAAATTTCTTTATTTCCAAAGCTAAAAAAGTTTATGAGTGCCTTCTTTGGAGGATCCTTAGTTTTCCTTACCTAGTGGCTACAGTTGCTATCTTTATGGTGGCAGCAGCCCTAATTTTGTTTAGCTTTCTTGGGCAAGAGTTTATTCCCACTTTAGATGAACAGGATTTAGCCATTCAGGTTTCAAGAATTCCTAGCACTTCCTTAACTCAAGCTACTTCCATGCAGCTACAAATAGAAAAAGCACTTAATAAATTTGATGAAGTGGCTTTTGTTTATTCAAAAACAGGTACAGCTGAAATGGCATCAGATCCGATGCCTCCCTATGCCTCAGATACTTTTGTTATCCTTAAACCTCGTTATGAATGGCCAGATGCTAAACGAACTAAAGAAAATCTTGTAAAAGCTATAGAGACTAGCCTAAAAAAGCTCCCTGGCAATATTTATGAATTTACACAACCTGTGGAAATGCGCTTTAATGAGCTAATAGCAGGGGTAAGAAGTGATTTAGCAGTGAAAGTCTATGGGGATGACTATAAGGTGTTAAAGAAAACTGCAGAGGCTATTGCTCAAGTCATGCAACAATTACCAGGAGCGGCCGATGTTACGGTAGATAAAACTGATGGGCTACCTACTTTAGAAATTAATATAAATAGAAATATTTTAAGCCGTTATCATCTGAATATAAAAGAGGTTGTAGAAATGGTGGGAATGGCAATTGGGGGTGGAAAAGCAGGAACTCTTTTTGAAGGAGATCGGCGGTATGATATTATTGTTAGATTGCCTGAAAAGCTAAGAAATGACTTGCTAGCCTTATCAAGGCTGCCGATACGTTTGCCGCTTGCTACCCGTAAAGCGAATAAAAAAATTGATTTTCCTTATATTCCCTTAGGTGAAGTGGCTAATTTAGATGTAACGACAGGTTTAAACCAAATTAGAAGAGAAAATGGAAAAAGGGTAGTAATAATTCAGGCTAATATAAGGGGCGCTGATATGTCTACTTTTGTAAAGTTAGCCAAAAAGAAGATTGGTGAAGAAGTTAAAATCCCTGCTGGCTATTGGATAGCCTGGGGAGGACAATTTGAAAATTTAATAGCTGCTAAAGAGCGTTTATTGATAGTGGTACCAGCAGCCTTTCTTTTAATTTTTATCCTGCTTTATGTAGCCTTCCATTCGATTCGGCAAGCCTTTTTAGTTTTTAGTGCTATTCCCCTAGCTTTTACTGGCGGCATCGTAGCTTTATGGTGGCAAGGCATACTTTTTTCCATTTCAGCAGCGATCGGATTTATTGCCCTTTCGGGTATTGCCATATTAAACAGTTTAGTTCTTATAAATTGCATCAATCAACGGATCTTAAAGGAAGCTTCAGCTAAGGAAGCAATCGTGAAGGGCTCCATAGCACGCTTTCGTCCAGTTGTCGTGACAGCTCTAGTAGCAGCATTAGGATTTTTGCCTATGGCATTAGCACAAGGGGCAGGAGCTGAAGTGCAGAAACCTTTGGCCACTGTGGTCATTGGGGGTCTTATTAGCTCCACTTTGTTAACCTTAGTCGTATTACCAGCTTTATATATTCTTACTATCTCTTTAAAAGAATTTAAAACTTTTAAATAAAAATAACGGATTAATTTTTCTAAATTGATTTAAAAATCCAGCTTCTTCAGCAAGACGTTGGTATTTTAAGGGAGCTTTTCAATCCAAAATAAATAGCTAAGAATGTTGAATGGTAACTATTCAGACGGCCTTGTTGCGTAAATGAACTAATAGCTGTCTGTTTAAGGCGCAGCCTTTATCTAGAAGCTAGCACCCACTGCCCTTGGGGCATTCCAAGTGCTGTCATCTTATTCATCGCCAAAAATTTAGTATATAATTCCGCTCGCTGATAGGGCAGTTTTCTAGAGCGAAAATCTCCTCCAAATCTTCGCCCTCCGCTTTGCGTTGCCATGCTGGCGCACTTTCTACTCTCCTTCGCCATAGACCTTTACCCCTGAAGTCAAAGGCTATGTCTGTTGGACGCTTTAAGGCTTAAATTTTTAAGCTCTTGTCCAAGCTCTTTAGCGCGTCTACAGATGCGGGTATAGCAAAGAACAGGCAATCCCAAAGCCAGCAAAGTAATCAAAGACAAAAGAAATCCTTAGAATAGGTTAGGAAGGATAGATGATAAACAGCTCTAATCATCAACATGCATAGGATAGCGTCAGCAGAGTAAATTCTTGGGGGTCCTTTCTTACCCGTGCTTTTATTTTCTCTCCATCCTTTAATGGTTTCATCCGAAAACCATAAAGTTATGCTCCCTCTTTGTTCTAAAGCTTTGTTATACTCGGACCCATTACGCATGCGGTAGTTAAGCTTTTTTTCATAGCTTGCCTGTAGTTTTGCTTTAGCAAATTAAATTTTATAGCTCTTAGCTGTTAAAGAGCAATCTTATTGCCTACTCTTCTTAGCATTTACCTTATACACATCTCGAGCCCACGAGACT
>NZ_JAEMUE010000013.1:0-1300 GCF_018342435.1 Neochlamydia sp. AcF65 | reverse complement strand
ATCTTCTGTAAAGAATCTACAAGATACCTGATTACTGTGTAGATGGCATCCGGCGTATAGATGGCGTGAGTCTGATTTGGGCGTTTGTACGGAACTGTGGGAACCAGTCGCTTGGATGATAAGAGAGAAATTCAAATGACTAAAATCATAAGAATGAGAGTACCGATGCCAAGAACTGGGGCGGAACAACCTGTAGTAGCAAAGAAGGCTGGTAATGCAGCTGGAGCAAAGAGGTTGGATTAAGTGGTAACATTCATTATTCAACTAGATTTCTAGGAGGAAATCGTGAGTGAAACAAAACCTTTTATTATTTCTAAAATACTTGTTATGGAGGCCTATAAACTTGTAAAAGCAAACGCAGGAGCAGCAGGCATAGATCAGCAAACGCTAGAGGATTTCGATCGAAACCTTAAAAGCAATCTTTATAAAATCTGGAATAGGATGTCCTCGGGAAGCTATTTTCCACCGCCTGTAAAAGCGGTAGCAATACCAAAGAAAAGTGGTGGAGAAAGAATCTTGGGAATACCTACAGTAAGTGACAGAATAGCTCAAATGATTGTAAAGCTGATGTTTGAACCCACAGTAGAGCCCCATTTTCACCAAAATTCCTATGGATATAGGCCAAATAAATCAGCCTTAGATGCTGTAGGAATCACTAGGCAAAGATGCTGGAAGTACGATTGGGTGCTGGAATTTGATATCAAAGGCCTATTTGACAATATAGACCATGACCTTCTAATGAAAGCAGTAAGAAAACATACAGATAACAAATGGGTTATTTTATACATCGAAAGATGGCTAAAAGCACCTCTTCAATTAAAAGATGGAATTCTTGTGACAAGAAATGCAGGAGTGCCCCAAGGAGGAGTGATTAGCCCAGTGCTTGCCAATCTATTTCTTCATTATGTATTTGACACGTGGATGACAAGGAAATATCCTAGCATGCCATGGTGTAGGTATTCTGATGATGGATTAATACACTGTAACACAGAACAAGAGGCTCAACACCTTCTAACAAATCTAAAGAAACGATTTGAAGAATGTAGTTTGATGCTTCATCCAGATAAAACAAAGATTATTTACTGTAAAGATGGAAGCCGCAAGGGAAAATACAAGGAAACAAAATTTGATTTTCTAGGCTATACCTTTCGGCCAAGACTGGTCAAAAACAGTAAACGAAATAACATATTTATAAGTTTTACACCAGCAGTAAGCCAAGCGGCGCTAAAATCTATGAAAGCAACCATTAGGCAATGGAATATAAGAAATAGAACAGATTTAGAACTTGGAGATATAGCCA
>NZ_JAEMUE010000012.1:0-66208 GCF_018342435.1 Neochlamydia sp. AcF65 | reverse complement strand
CCTTCCCCAATCTTGGACAAAAAGTAAAAAAAGAATGCAGGTAGCCAAAGTTCCTAAGGCAAGATACAAGTTTTTAAAGAAATGGCAGCTTGCTTTACAACTTTTAGATGATATTCTTAAGAAGAATTTTCCCTATGAAGCGCTTGCTTTTGATGCCGGTTATGGAGAAAAACGAGAGTTATTGGGAGAATTAGATAAAAGGCAGCTAACCTTTGTGGCTCAAATTCCTGAAAATCATAGCTTTTGGCCTATCGATATTTCTTTAAATTCCACCAAGAACATTAGAGGTAGACCAAGAAAATATCCAGAAGTAGCCGATAGAAACTTTAAGCCCCTTTCTGCCAAAAAATGGTTAAAAAAATTGATCCTGCAAGGAGGTAAGTGGCAAAAGGTAAAACTTACCCTTCAATCGAAGAAATATAGTGAAGTAATGGCTATACGTGTTAAAGAAACGATCACCAAGGCATTTTATAGACCAGGGGTTGAAAGATGGTTAATCATGGAAAAGCTAGGAAACGATCAATATAAATACTATGTTTCCAATGCCTCAAAAGATACTCCCCTCTCATGTATGGTAGAATGGATTCATGAGAGATGGAAAATCGAGCAAGGCTATCAGCAGATGAAAGAGGAGCTAGGATTAGATCACTTTGAGGGGCGGTCATGGCTAGGACTCCATCATCATTTGACGTTATGTTTTATGGCTTATAGCTTCTTAACCTTACTGAAATACCAGGCAAAAGATAAAAAAAAATCTCAATGACTCTGCCTCAAGTCAGAAGATTAATTAACAGCTTATTTTGCATTACTATTTGCCCTTTTTGCCAAGCTATTCATGACTCATCTAAAAGGCTGTTTTTTGATACCTCTTAAACCTAACGAAGTAGTACTACTTAAGGGATTAGAGTTAGGCTCGATAATCTTTGTAGGATAAACATACCTTTAAAGGAAGTTTTTAAGAGGGGTTTCAAAGCAATATAGAAAAGAATATCAAACTCATTTTCCTAGATGAAAGTGGTAGCAAAAGGTAAAAGTATATTTATTGTAGGGTAGACAAAGAGGTCACTACAAGGTTATTAAGAAAAAATGTTTAAGGCTTAAAGCTTTTTTAAGTACCTTAAGCCTTTGTAAAGGGCTTAAGGTACTTTAAAAATGCTTTCTTGTAAGAGATGGGCTATATTATTTACCTAATTTTTATCCTTAGTTTATCTGGATAGAGGTTGTTTTTTGTAAGGTATCCTGTAGGCCTTTAAGGAGGTTGTCATGCATACCTTTGACACTAAGTAAATCTTCCCCTAAACCACTAAGGCTATCTAAAAGGTCATCTAAAACCTTCTGCAGCTGTTTAATCATGGCTTGTAACTCTTCAATGATAGCATCATATTTACCTCTAACCGACGCAATAATAGCTTGAGAAACATTCATTCCTCCTTGAATTCCACTTTTAACTGCCGTTAGTGTAGATTGAGTGATACTTACTCCTGCCATAATACGATTAAAAGTATTGGGATTCTTTAAAGCTTTGGTCAGGAGCTTTTCAATTAGCTCCATAGCTTTAGAACCTTTGACGGACTTAAGAATTTTGCTTAATACATTTCCTAATACGCGGTAAGTTGTATCGGCAATTCGTTTGGCAGCGCTTCCTATTACATTTACAACCTCGGATAATTCTTCTACGGCTTTTTTCACTATCTTTCCAGTAACACTAATAGCCTTAGATAAAATCTTTACGCTGTTCACTAAATCCACAACCTTTTGTATGACGGTCATTACCTGCTTTAGGATTTTCGCAGTCGAAGCAGCGGCTCT
The DNA here is from genome assembly GCF_018342435.1 of Neochlamydia sp. AcF65. NCBI lineage: Bacteria > Pseudomonadati > Chlamydiota > Chlamydiia > Parachlamydiales > Parachlamydiaceae > Neochlamydia > Neochlamydia sp. AcF65. Next base: position 64,399 of record NZ_JAEMUE010000012.1, on the reverse strand, counting down.
TGCTGTGGCTTGAGTAACCGCAGGGACAGCAGCAGCGGGATTAATACAGCTTAAGATCCCAATTGTTATGGTAATAGCCATTCCCACTGCCATTGCAATGTATTGAGCATGTTCTCTACTAATTCCGCACATCTGACAAAAATCAGGAATAATATCAGACTCTGTTAGCATGGTGGTAAACATAGTAGTCACTAGTTGCGGACCTAGCATGCCCACCGCCATTATAGCCATAGTGGCCATCACGAATAATTGAGTAACAGCTCTTAACCCCGCCTTTAACCCATCTAAAAATCCATTGCCACTAGGGATAATTTTATCTATTAATTTAGAGACTATGTCTACGATAGCTTCAATGAGTTTACCCGTTAAGTTGAGTGTGGCATCTAATAAAGCAAAGACAAGGCCTAATAGACCTCCTGTTGCTACAGCCATCAATACGGTTATAACCTTTATTATCGGTTCGATGATCTTCATAAGAACGCCTAGAAAGCCTGATTTTCCTTGCTGCTTTTGCATCTCTTTTTCTTTTTCTTGCTGCTCACGAACTTGCTGCAATTGCATACCTAATTTTGCAGTTGCTTGCTGCTTAGCCTGTTGGGAGCGAGAAGTTTGTATCTCATAAATTGTATTTTGAGCTTCAACAATCGCTTTACTAATCGTCATGAGTAAATCCATGGTTTTCTGCTTGCCCGGACCATTAGGCATTAGCAATTGTAACTGCGCCATCGAAGCATTTAGCATTTCGCGTGCTTGCACAAGAGATGTTGTTGCTAGGTTAGAGGAGATATCTTTAAAAGCATTCTTCATCTGCTCAGCCGAGGGCTGCCAATTTACCGGTAATTGATTTTGAACTTTAGTCTCACTGATGGTTTTATTTATGATCTGTTGAGCAATAGCTTTAAGAGCGTTAGAAATACTAGGATCTTTGATGTTTTCTATAGCTTTTTTAAGAGCCGCAAGGTCAGCAGCACCCAAATTGTTTTGACCCGCGTACTCATCCAGGTTAAGCTTAAGGTTAACTTGAAAGCTTCCCTTTAAAGCTCCATTATACATCGCGCTATTAAGAGGAGGTGTCCATCCTGAGGGGGTGCTAAATTTTTGGCTAGTTTTTTTAAGAGCTGCGTTTTGCAATTGCTTAAGTTTTGTCTGGTTCACTCCTTTGAGTGCAGGGGAAGGGTTATAATGTTGATAAATAAGGGCAGCTTTTTCTTCCGAGGTAAGGGAAGGGTCACGATTTACAGCATCTTCAAAAGCAGCATTGTAAGTGTCTGAGAGAGAAAGGTTGTAAGAGGAGTTGTCTACAGCTGGCTTTAATTTAGATACATCTACTCCTGCTTTCAAAGCTTCTTGCTGTGCTTGCCCTGTAAGCGTTTGTAGAATTTGATTAAGGTCGGCACCAGAACTTAGCTTGGTACCCTCGGTGGTAGCTGTAGAATTATAAAAAGCAAAGGTAAGTTTTGCTACATCGCTCGAAGATAGATTGTTAGCTTTTGCATAAGATGTTAAGGCGGCATTAAAGTTATTGGCATATAAGTTGCGTTGCCCCTCATCCGTTAAGGGTTGCGTATTGCTATTTTGATTATTAGCATTCGCTTGGGCTTGGGTTTGTAGATGAGTAAGGAGGGCTTGAGGTTGAAAGAGTCCTTTAGCTAATAGAGTGGGATCTGTTTGTGCTGCTTCAGAAGGAGCAGGAAGTTGAGGACTCCCAGGAGCAGTAAAAGAGTTAGGCTTGGCAGCTTGCGTGGATTTGTTAGCCGTATCCGTTGAGCGTGGATCTTCCCCTAAAGTAGGGGGAATGGTATTGACTTCCCCAGGTTCCCCCACTTGAAAATTGCTGAAATTAGGATTGGAATTGATATTAAGTGGCATGTAGTCCTCCTCAAAAACTTGGTAGAATAAACATAGGAAAATGGAAGTTTCTTATATTATTACAAATGTTTTTTTTTAATTATTGATAGTTGAATTAACGTTAAAAAGTTTTCTTTAATTAGAAGTATAAAATTTTTTAAGCTTTTTAGTCCCTTGTAGGCTAGCTTGCTCCCGATAAATTCGTTTAAATTTAAACCTTTAGAATTTTTTGCTTCCCTGCTTTTAAGCGATCGGCGTTACTGACGGGTAAAAAGGCTCATAAGAGGCCTTTTTACTCGTTTATACTTATCTGGCTTAGCCTGTAGATTGAACTCCAACAGAGCTTCCCAGCTTCCTTTCATCCTCAGAAAATTTACGTAGTTGTTGCATAAGATCGGCAATTAATTTTGAATTTTCGCTTTTAGCGTTATTCATTAAGTCCACTGTTTTAAAGGCATTTTGGATGTAAGCATCCATCATCGCTTTTAAAGCCTCTGCTTGAGCTTTTTCTACTACTAGTTCTGATTTCCATAAGTTCATCAGTCCCTCGGTAGACTTATTTAGCATGGTGGAAGTCATGTTGAAGATCATCATTTTGTTAGACACGCTATTGGCATGGGTCATGAAATAGCTAGTATTAAATTTTTCCAGTTCATAATTTGCTGTCTCAGATTCATGGTTGGCCCTATTTAAATCTCTTTTAGCAGACAAAGACTCCTCAGAGCTTCTTAAACTCTTAGCTTCCGCTCGCTTCAACTTTGCTGCTCTTTGATTTTCTTCTAGTTGACCGCCATAGGCTATGTCTCTTTGATCTTCAGCATCTTTCAACTTTTGCTCAGAGGCTGTAATTCCTTTTCTAGAGCCACCTTGCTTAGCCTCTTCTAGATTTTTTCTAGCATCGGCTACATTTTTATCCGCATTTCTCATTTGTTTAGCTTTCATTTCGTTGGCTGTGTGTTGGCCTGACACCTCATCGTAGTACTGTTTAGCATTTACTTTACGGCCTTGAAGGCGTGTAGCTTCGTCTTCGTACGTTTTTTGTTGTGATTTCATTTCTTTATCAGTATTGCGATTGACCCTAAATTGCATGGCGGCTTGTCCTAATGAAACCCCTGCTTCCATAAAGCAGGCGATTGCACTAGCCATATACATCTTAGACTCTTTTTCAGCTGCTTGTAGAATTTGCTGGGCTTGGCCTTTGGCCAGCTCATTAATCATACTCATTTGAGATAAAGTAATTTTTTCTTGAGCCATGGTCATTTGACGTAAGACATTAGAGATTTCGGTAAAATTCATAAAAAAGGCCACCAGGGGATTGGGCCGTAAAAAGGGATTGCCTGTGCCTGAGGATTCTGATACTCCGGCAGCCTGGGCATTAGGAGGAGGAATATGAGCGAGTAGATTGCGTGTGTGTTTAGCAGATACAGCCTCTTTTCCCGTGGAGGTGCTATCTGTGTAATAGGCCTGGTTAGGCTGAGCTACTGCTTTGGCAGCTGAATTCGCTCCTGCAGCGGGAACGGCTCCAGAATCAGAAGGGGGTAGATAAACTCCGCCTCCCTGGCTTTGTCCTGTGATATTTCCAGATGTCATGATTTCCTCCTTCTCTATTGTTGAAGAGAATTGTTGTTAAATTTTTTATATTAACTGTGAGACGGTAGTATGGCTAAATTCTTTAGAACCGCTCCTAAATGCCGTGTAAATAGTTTCAGCAAAATAAATAATATCTTCGATCTCTTCGTTGAGCTGGCTAGGGGTGGCATCAATGCTTTCAAGGACCCCTGTATAAGCCTGATATAAATGCTCAAAATCCTCTTCCTTCAAGCTAGCCGTAGCCTGCTGAATATATAAACCTATAATAGACTCAGGCTCGCCAGCCAAAGAGGGTAAAAAAGTTTGAAGATTTTCTAAACCTTCCACTAACTCAGCCTTTAAATGTAGAAAAAGCTCTTCTAAAAGTTTCTTATTTCCTCTAGACACTGTTAATAAAGAGAGAATGAATAGAAGAGGAAGTATTAATGCTGCCAGGGCTTGCTGTTGCTTGGCAGTTGCTCCACATGCACTTACAAAGCTTCCCACAATTTTTTGGCAAATACCTGTTTTCAAGGTAAGGATTAGAGCTAACTCAATTCCAAAAGATTGCTTTCTTTGTTGTTCCTTTTCATCTTTTTCTTTAAGAGGCGAGGTGTAGGTAAAGCTAAAATGAGTTAAAGCCCAGCTTAAAGCTATGGTGGTGAGCACAAGGCCGCGGGAAATCATTAGCAGGAGTTGCTTATTTCCTTGATCTTCTGGGAGTAGATGGATTCTTATGAAAAAATCTACCAATCGTTGCGTGGATAAGGTTAAAGCTTTTCCTATAATTCCTGCCGAGCTTTCCTCTTTTTCGATCCCTTGCAAAGCAATTTTAAAGCTCAATAAAAGTGCGGGGGCAGCTTCCTTAACCGTTTGGGCTATAGTCACTGCACTTAAAGAGCTAATCAGCGGACCCAAAATAGTTAAAAATTTTCCATGGTTTTTTCTATTATAACTCTCTTTAACGGCCTCTAAAGCATGGGCTAGATTTTTTCTAGCTTTTTGTATTTCACTATTCTTTTCTTTCATAGGTGGTCTTCAGCAGCCTTTTTATTATGAAGGTGGGCAAGAGTGGAGTAAGCCATGCCTAATTGGTTGGCTGCTCCCATTAGCTCATCAAAAAATGGATCATTAGGCCCTAAGCTTGCTAAGCTATTTTTTATCGCTTCAAAAGTTGGAAAGCTGTCTTTAAGGATGCCTTGTAAGGCTTTTTCGGCTAGTTCTAAATTCATCTGCCGGCGAAGATCTAACGGGGAGCCAGCGGCTGCGATAGGATTTTGAGAATCTAAAGCATTTGCAGAACTTTGAATTCCATTGAACACTTTTGCTGCTCCTTCTAATAGCTTTCCTAGTGCAATTAAGGAGGGGTTGCGTTCTTCTATAGGGGCCTGTAAGCTTTGCTCGTAAGCTGCTCGTACATTGGGGGGTAGCCTCTCCGTGATTTCTGCTAGCATTTGTTTCCAGCTGTCATCAGCTCGTGGAGGTGTTACTTCTACACGCATATGTTCTAAAGGATGTAAAGTAGGCTTACTTGAGGAGGTGTCATATTTCCATAAGGCTTGCTTGTCAATCTCAGTAAATGAAATAGAATCTAAATTATTTGCAATGCCCATCGAAAGGCGTAAAGCATAGCTAGCGGCATTCTGCTCATTAAGGAGAGAAAATTCTGGAATGCCGCCGGGGGCACCTGTCCCACTTCCTGAGATGCTCATAACCTACCTCTCGGAGTTTTTTGCATGAGTAATAGGCTCATTTTCTGCTTTAACTTTTTCTATAATGGCAGGATCAATCTCTAATTGGGAAAGAAGATAGTCGTAAGTCATCAACCATTTTTCTTTATCAAGCATGTATTCTTGCTTATCTGCCGCTCTTTTTATAGCCTGCTCTATAGCCATCAGAGCACTAGCATAGTCTTTAGCCTCAATCAAGCAATCACACATCTTCTCAAAAGGCAATGGATCTTCAGGATTTAGCACGCCTAATTCCATAAGCATGGCCACAGCGGCAAGCCAATTTTTTTGCTGAATATAGCAATGGGTCAAGGCAATGGTATATTTTTGATCAATAGGTACCATAACTTTTAGCCAACGATAAAGCTGGCTGGCTTCTTCAATTTCATTTTTTTGGTAAAGGGTATAAGCAAATTTATAGACGTAATCCATAAAATTGGCGTCAAAGCCTAAGGCTTGGGCAGGTAACATGCCATTCTCAAAGATATCGATCAGCGCTTGTTCTTGTAGTTTGATCTCCTCTTCACTTAATTTTCCACTATGAGCATGCACTGTTTTTTTTATGGCTTTTCTGAATTCTTCCTGTTTAAAGTCTTGCGTGTCTTCTGCCATGGATAAGTTCTCCTTCATTAGATTTTATGGCGTGAGATGTTTTTTTTTGAGGTCTTTCTTGCAGTTTTATGGGTTCAAATGATCGTGGGGCTCCTTTAAGATAAGGTAAATTACCGTGTCGATTATGCTGTGTAAATGCTTGGTGAGTAAAAGGAACCCTTATTTTTCTGCTTTAATAGTATCTTTAATTTCCTCTTGTAAATGCTTGATAGTCAGCAAGGCACGATCTTTTAGCATTTGAAATTCAGGTTTATTGCCAGCTTTTTTAATCGCCATTTCCAAGGCAATGATCGTGGAATAAGGATCTTTCATGGCTACAAAGCAATCTGACATGTGATAGTAAGGGATAGGGTTTTCAGGATCTAGCACACAGCAAATGGTGTAGGTATCCACGGCGTTTTTATACTCTTTCATCATATGAAAACAGGAAGCAAGTCCAAGAATATATTTGGCTTCATTAGCATTTAACATGATAAGTAGGCGAAAAACTTGCACGGCATCTTTATAGCGGCCTGTTTGATAAAAATTGTAACCTTGCGCATAAAGTCCTTCCACTTGCTGATCACTAAGATTCAATAGATCTTTTGGCATATGTCCATTTTTAAAAAACTCGTCAGCTAATTGAGTCACATTCTTTTCTTGGCTTGCATCATTCTTCAGCTGTTCCCCTAAGCTTTCTACAGCCTTTTTTATTTGTTCTTCGTCACTTTTCATGAAGTTTCCCTTTTATATTGAAAATTCTGGATTATTTAAAAATTGCAGATAAAATTGTGCTTAATTGTTGCAAAATGCTGTCGGCCACACTGCCCTGCTGGCTTGCCGCATCATTACTTTGATTAACATTAGCTTGTAAGGATTTGGCTTGATCAGAAAGGGTTTGTTGGCTGGCCTGTAATTTACTAATGTAGTTTTGGTTGACGTTATTAAGCGCGTTACGGGTGGCTTGGGCTGCATCTTTGTTCCAGCTATTGGTACCTCCTAGAACCGTGCCATCCCCTTGAGTAAAGGTACGCATTTGCCTCAGCTTATCACTATAAGCAGCTTGCCACTGCGATAAGAAGCTCAAAGCTTGGGACTGGGCGGCCGCTACATTTTGTATGGTCCCGAGCATGCTGATAAGAGCTAGTAAAACTTCATTTAAGATAAAGGTGCTATTGGAATCCCTAGTTAACGCATTGGGGCTAAATTGAGGATTGTAGTAAAGGTTTTGGGTATAAGTGTACCAATCCCCCAAGTCTTGGCTTGCTTCGAAAGAGCCAGAAGGTTGGCTGCTAGTAGCGGTTTTAGCTAGCTCGCTGGTATAAAAAGCAGAAAGGCGTTGCACAAAAACTCTCTGCGCGACAGTCCAGTTAGCAGAGTTTTGGGATAAAGTTCCTACCGGACCATTAAAAGATTCATAGATAGCTTGATAGGATTGTACATAAGTAACGCCGGTGCTATTTTGGCTATTCAATAAATTTAACACACTAGATTTGTTAGAGGTTTGAATAACTGTCGTGGTGCTTAAATAGTTGAGGAAAGCTTTAGTAAAATTTCCATAATTATTGCTAAGGGTAGCTGTATAGGTAGTGCCGTTAAGAGTGAGAGTTTCAGCGCTACTGCTACTAGATAAGATAGAGAAATTAAAATTTTTAATGAAATCAGAGAAGGCTGCTTTAAATTGTCCAGGCAGATTGGAAACATTGATAATGCTACTAAGATCTGTATTTCCTATATCCGGATTGGCACCCACTGAGGCGGTATAAATATTATATAATCCATTCAAAGGGCTAGCTGCATTGGAAGGATCATAAGCTGCAGAAGGGATAGAGCTGGTGCTAGGATAGCCTAAGACTTTAGTATAAAATTGGTTGATAAAACTTGTAATGTCGGTCGTATCTATGGAATTAAAATTAGTGGGAGTTAAATGGCTATTAATGGTCGCTGCACTCGTGGTAGAAGTATTATATAATTTTTGAGTCGGCATCACAGCTATTTGGCCACTCACATAGGAAAGATTTGTATCTAGCACATATGAGCCAGCAATACTGCTAAGATCTTCTAAGAAATTTTGTGAATTAGTACTTGAGGTCATAGGGCTCCTCCTGAAAATGCCGAAGTTATTTATTAAGACCTTAAAGTCATATGTAGAAATAAAAGAGGTTATCTTTAAGATCCACTAAAGGCTTCGTGTTTATATTGTAAATTTTTTTATTTATCTTTTACTGTTAATAAGTTTACCTAGCGATATTCTGGGCCATTTTTTGGATAATTTGTGAAATCGCTTGTAGAGCTGCAGAAGCGGATTTATAATATTCTTCAAAGATATAAAGATAATTTCTTACCGTCTCTTTTTGAGTATCGTTTAAGTTTTCACTAGCTGTAATAGCAAAGGTAATATTTTGTTGAAACTTTCCTGCTGCATTGGCATCGCTACTATTGAAAGCACTATAATTATCCAACATCCATTTCCTAAAGCCTGCTGAAGCTAGCCCTGGTGGAGTGGTAGAGAGAACAGGTTGGCCACTTACACTGAATGTGGTATTTAAATCCGTTAGAACTTGTTTAAGCCTTGAATATAAGCTAGTGACATTGCTCCTATCGCTTGCGGAAGTAATCGCTGAAAGTGTTTTTAGCTGTTCGGTTAATTGAGTACGGATGTTTACTAGTCTCTTATAGGCCGAGACAAATCCTGAAGATCCAGGAGCAATAGAAGGAAGAATAACGGGGGTAATAGGCTTGTTATAGAAGGCACTTGCCGCTTGTTGATAACCAGGGCTCCAAGCAGAAGGCCCATCTTTACCTCTACCATCCCCATAGTTAAAGTTAAAAGCACTAGATTTGGTAGTAACCTGGTTATGCAAGTTTTGAAGTTCGGCCAAATTATCTAAGATTTGTTGGGTCATGTTTAAAGCACTTTTTAGCTGAGCCATATTTTTGGAAATGATCTGGTTACCTGTCTGAACGTAGTCAATTTCAATAATGCTTTGTAAGCCGCGTGCTCCTCCATAGCCCTCTAACTGTGCTGCCTGGACAGCATTAGCGACTGCGGAGACTTGAATAGCTAGGTCTAACCATTGTTTTAGCTGGTTAGCATTTAGCTGAGGAATATTGCTGCCAGCAGCATTGGTATTCACGCCAATAGCTGCTAGAGAGCGTAAAATGGCATCATAATCTTGGGCCATACTCATCGTCATGAGATGTTGATTATAAGAAGACTTACCTGCTGAGGGAGGGACTTTAGAGGATAAGCCATGGGCAGCCAAAAAGCCAGCGCTTACGATTGAGCTAGGGTAGATGATCTGCCCTGAGCTTGTTACAATGACTCCATATTTGGCCAGATTAGTCAGTTGATTAAGAGCTGCATTGACTTCTGAAACGTTTAGGGCAGAAATAAGTGATGCCGGGTAGGGATTGGCTGAGGTCGTAGAGCCTTGAAGTTGCAACACTCTTACAAATGCCAGAATAGCATTATAGTAAGCGGAGGCTACTTTAGCATTAGTATATTCTAGCCGTGTAGGAATAGCACTAGGTATTCCACTTATATTTACATATGGTGTTGTAAAGGTCATAACCTACCCCTTCTTATAGCCAATGAAGGACTTAATGTTTAATATTAGACATTCTTACTTAGTTTTTTAATAAGCTTTTGAGATTAAGTAAGTTAAATTTTCTCTTCTCAACTGCTCTTTTCTTTATAAAATATAAATCTTTATTTTAAAAATTATTTTTAATATTTTTATACGGCCACTTCTAAAGCTGGATTGGTTCCTCCCATTTTGATGGTACCCGTATTGACAGCAGGAGCAAGCATTAAATCGTTGGCATAGACTAGCTTATTGGCAGGGTCCATCAATCGCTGGGTGAAGGTATATAGATCTAAAGAAGGCTTAATGTAGTCTTTAAAACTTTCTACGGTTGCTTCAAAAAGAGCCTCATTTTCTGTCTTTTTTATGCTGTCTAAATGGTCAGCAATGCTTCTGACTAATGAATAAGGTTGTGCGGCATCATGGATATCTTTAGCATTAGCATTTGCCGGTCCCACCAGGAGATCGGCGAGTTGCTGAGCTTGCTCTTGAGCTTTCTTTAAGCCTAATACGGGTAGATATACAGCAGTAATACTGCTTAAAAGCTCTTGGTGTAGGTTAGCTTGGGAAAGAGGATTGTTCTCAAGGGTGGCAGAGAAGGAAATGCCAGTAGCTACTCGGCGAGCTTCGTCTTTAGCCAACCCTTGTAGTCCCAGTTGATATTGCAAGTGGTCTCTTAAAGTAGCTTGAGAGATTTGTTCGGTGTTTGCTAATAAAGCAGAGGCAACTTTGTTGGCAATTTCAGAAGGCGTAGAGATTCCAGCAAGCGTTAAATTGCTGGCTAAATTACTAATGAACCGATTGGTATCTAAATCATTAGGAGTAAAGAAAGGATCGCTTGTAGCAGTAGGAGCAACACCTGCTATTGAACTGGCTATTTGTAAGGCGTCATTCGAAGAAAAACCTTGAGATTCCAAAGATTTTTTTAAGCCATCTCTAAAATCAACCTGAGAGGTAAAAAGCGGATCATAAAAGGCGGTAGAAGCAGCAGAAAGTGCATCAGCGGCCTGCTGACCTGTAATTCCGTTTTTAGTTAAGTTTTGGGCTAGGTTATTAAAAAATTGATTAGAAGCTGCTACAGAAGAAGTTTGCTGAAAAGAGGCTAAAACAGCATTTTGAAGCATTTGTTGAAGAGCACCTACGCCACTTGAGGGTAAACCTGCTTGTAATCCTAGAGCATTAGCAATTTGAGTAGATAACTGCTGGGCGGCATAGGCCTGGACAAAAGGATTAGAAGCAAAATCATTGATGCCTACCCCTTGTCCAGTTAAGCTAGCAATGGTGGATGAGCTGAGACCAGTCAAGCCTAATAATTGGGCGCCTAAACCAGATTGCCCTAAGGAAGAGGACAGTAAACTTAAAGCTACTCCTGCCGATGAGAGATTGATGAGCGCGCTTAAAGTGTTTAAAGCCTGGCTAGCGGCAGGGTTATCATTAAGGTCTTGTAAAGCAGAGGATAAGCTATTTTGAGCGATAAGATGCGTAACATTGCTAATAAAGCCTAAGGCTAAAGCTTTGCTTATATTGACACCATCAATAGTCCGGCCAGCTGCATCATTTTTTAGTAGATCAATCATCTGCTGGCCACTCACCAGGGAAGCACTGGCCAATATATTGGCAGTGGCTACTAAGGATACATCAATCGTTCCTGATTTTAGCACAGCACTAAATTTTTGATAATAAGCATTTTGATTTCCTTGGTTATGAAGCCTTGCGACGATGGAAGGCTCTAGAGAGGCTGCAATAGAAGCTAAGCCTGCAGTGTTGCTGTTGCCTGCTGCTGAATTGTTATTTGTCATCATTTGAGAAGCAAAGGAAGCAGGAAGACCCATTAAAGATGTTTTAACGGGTAAGTAATAATCAAGAAAGTCTCGCATATCTAGATTTAACTTTAAGCCCTTGTTGATTTGCCCTACGATAGCAAAGGTGAGCTGAAAAAGAGGTAAATAGATCGATTCAATTAAATCGGTAGGAGTGGCAGTGGGATAAGGAGTAAGCAACGGGATGGGCGAGGCATTAATGACGGCAGGGACATCTACGGGAGCTGGAGGTGCAGAAGAGGCTACAGGTAAAAGAGGAGCATAGGTAGAGAGTAATTCTTGTGGGGGAAGAGGCTCTAACCCATATCTTGCTCTTTTTTCGTTAATCTCGGCTAGCTTTTGATTGTTTGCGGTTGCTTGATTGTTATAAGCGTTGACAGCGTCATTGTAAGCATTAATTGTCTGATTACGGGAAGTGACATAGTTATTATAAGTATTAACAGCCTGATTATATGCCGCTTGTGCAGCATTGTAAGTAGCAGTGTTTTGGGCATATTCTTCAGCAGAAATATTACCGGCTAGAAAAGCTTGCGTTTGAGCTTGATAAAGGGTGTAGGCATTATTAAAGTTAATAGCTGCGTTATGGATACTCGTGGTGCTGCTATTATCTTGGGAAACGCCACTATTGTAGTCAGAAATTGGTATGTTTACTGAATTAATCCCATCATTAGCTGCTTGATTGAATTTTTGAGTTTCAGCTTGTAGAGCTAGAAGTTCGTTAAGGATTTGCAAGAGATTATTCGCATTATCGATAGAATTTTTGTAAAAATTGGATCGAAGCAGATTAATGAGGGCACTTTCGTCGTATGAGCTTTGCTTATTCATGCGCGTGGCAAGAGAAATTACTTGCAGATAAGAGAGAAGGGAGGGCTTGGGAATTTGAGGATTATCAGGATTAAAAATAACTAATCCTGGGTCAGCTAAAGCTCTACTAGCTAAGGTATCACCGGAAACTTGCGTAGAGGATGGGGAGGAAACCGAGGGGGAAGCATTGGAATTGGCTTTCAGCCCAGGGTCAGCGGCTGAGATGTTTTCAGTCGAAGGGTCTTGCTGGCTATTATTTGATACAGGGCTAACCATATTAACATCTCCTGTCTTTAAGGCTTGGGTATTAGAAACGAAAAATTCTTAAGCATTATTTTCTTTGTAGGGAATGTAAATGCAATGTGTATGCCTAATAGATTTTTTAGAAAGAAATTTTCTAAACCTTATAGTTTAATTATATTAAAAAATAAATTTACCATCAATTGTTTTTAAAAAAAATATTTATATTTTCTTTTTTTATGAGTAAATTAAGGTTTAAGAGGCTTACTTCATAAGTTTTAAGCTCGGCATTAATAAAAAAGATCACTTTATAATTTTTATTAAGCTTATGTGGCCGATCCACTGGCTTGCTATTCAGCGTAGCTTTTTTTCACTTTTTGAGTCCCTTTATGCCAACTAGGGCAGCACAAACCCTCCTTTAAAAAGGAGGGTGTAAAAGGTAAAGTCTTCGCAGAAATCAGGCCAATAAATTTACATTTAAGCTACAAAAGTTTTTTAGAAAAGCTGTTTTTTATTGGAAAGTCTATTTAAGCTGTCCCTGCTGATGCAGATACTTAATAAAAAACATTTTAGAAATTTGTCTGTCATCAATTTTTTTTATTCTTTATCTTTGAAGCCTAGCAGGATGATCAAATGGCTGGGTTAGCAAAGCTTATTTTTTTGATATAAGCCAATAGAGAAGAGGGAGGAGCGAGCTAATGATTATTAAAATCTTTCCAAAAAGAGTGGTGATGGAAAATTTGGCTAGCTTGAGGAAATAGCCTTCTTTCAATAAATTTACGCCAGGACCTAGAAATCTGGTCTAGGTTAATTTCCAAAGCTCCATAATGGGCATTGGGCATGGTGTTATGGATGTTTAAAGCGTCTATAAGCAATTTAAGCCAATATCTAGTATGCGAGAAATCATCTTCCAAATACAAGGCCGAATAGCGTATGACTTCAGGAGCCGTACGGTGGGTAATCATCCATCCTATGATGCGTTGTTTATAACGTAACGCTAAGCTATTTTCATATTCTATTAAGTTTTTTTCTCTTCCTAAAGGAAAAATGTAGTCGGGAATGCTCATCTGTTCCTGACGATGCATAAGATCTTGTCGTTCTTTATGAGTGATCTTCTTAAAAAGAAGTTCTTCAAAGCCAGCTTCTAAGGTAATATTTTTGTTCTGCCACCAGTGGAGATTAAAATCAGAGCGTTTAAAAAGACATTCGACAATTAAAGGCCTAGGGCCTTGCCACTTTTGCTCTAAAAACACCTTTTCCCATATAGAAGCCATAGGGCTTTCTTGAATGTAAGAAAAGGTTACTAAGGTGATAGAGAGCGAAGCTAGAAGCCTGGACATTTCCTCTAGAAGAAGCCGTGCCAGACGAGGATTAACATGGTGCTTGTCCAAATTTAACGCATGGATGTGAGCAGTATGCAACTGCAGGTGTGCTGTCGCTAAGATAATCCCTACCGGTTGCTCTTGCTCAACCAAGCCAATCCCATAGACAGGCGATTGGATTTCATAAGGATCTTGGCCCTTTAAGCAGCTATGCAGGGAGGAAGGTAGAAGTTGAGCGTAGCTTTCGCGAAGGCTTGCCTCTTGCAAGGGAAAGGTAAGAGGCGTAGCTTTCATGATAAATCCTGTAGGACAAGCCAACCAACGCGGTGGCTTTTAAAAAATTGAAAAGACTTTAATCCTCCTCCTTGCCAAGGAGTTGCGCCTGAGTAAAAGATTTGCCTTCTAACCCATTAGTTGCCTAAGGAGTGTTTTAACAGTTATTATGCATTTTCAAACACTCTTCAAGCAATCTTTTCAGTGTTTCTCTTAATCAGAGGCGCCTTTAAATCGGTAATGGTTTCTTTATCGATGATAATTTCTTCGATGCTGCTGTCAGAGGGAACTTCATACATTAGCTCTTTCATGCTACTTTCCAAAATCATCCGTAAAGCCCTTGCGCCTGTGCCAGCTTCCATTGCTTTATGAGCAATGGCATGGAGAGCTTCGTCTGTAAAGGTAAGCTTTACTCCCTCAAGTTCAAACATAGCCGCAAATTGCTTGGCAACAGCGTTTTTAGGCTTAATTAAAATATCTTTTAGATCTTCTAGTTTAAGTTCATTACAGTTGGCGATACTATTGAAGCGACCAATAAACTCAGGAATCATCCCAAATTGAACAAAATCTTCAGGCTCAGCTTTCGATAAGAGCATGCTCTTTTGGTTAGGATCGATACTTTCTTTAGATTCATTAGTAAATCCGATCGTGCTTCTTCCCAAACGCTTAGCTACCATTTTTTCAAGGTTTACGAAAGCTCCTCCTACAATAAATAGAATATTTTCTGTGTTAACTTTTATATATTCTTGGTTAGGATGCTTACGTCCTCCTTTGGGAGGTACATTAGCTATTGTGCCTTCAACTATTTTTAGAAGAGCTTGTTGCACGCCTTCACCAGAAACATCGCGGGTGATAGAAACATTCGCGGTGGTGCGGTTAATCTTATCAATTTCATCCACATAGATAATTCCCTGCTCAGCTTTAGCTACATCATAGTCAGCCGCTTGTAATAGACGCAGGATGATATTTTCAACATCCTCTCCCACATAGCCAGCCTCGGTAAGTGTCGTAGCATCAGCAATAGTAAAAGGGACATCGAGTATAGTTGCTAGTGTTTTAGCTATTAACGTTTTTCCTGAGCCGGTAGGACCAAAAAGAAGAACGTTAGATTTGCTAAAATCAATTTTATTTTCCGCATCTTCTTTATTTTTATTTAGCGCTTGTAAACGCTTGTAATGATTATAGACTGCCACAGAAATTGTTCGCTTGGCACTTTCCTGGCCAATAATATATTCATCCAACCGCTCTTTAATTTCTTTAGGTTTTAATAGCTTTAGCTCATGATTGGGTGTCTTTTTTTTGTCTAAAATTCCTGCACAAAGGCGAACACATTTATCACAAATATAGACGTTGGGTCCTGAAATAAGCTTTTCCACAGCTTCTTCTGAACGGCCACAGAAAGAGCAGGAAACTACTTCTTTAAGAGGCGTAGGTTTTTTTGACATCTTGACCTTTAAATAAATTATTTTTTAGGTGTAACAACTTCATCAATTAAGCCATACTCTTTTGCTTCAAGAGGACTCATATAAAAATCTCTTTCCGAATCTTGAGCAATTCTTTCTACTTTTTGTCCTGTAGCTTCAGCCATAATTTCATGAATGCGCTTTTTTAAATAAAGAATCTCTTTAGCTTGCAAGGCAATATCAGCAGAAGATCCGCCGACACCTCCAATAGGCTGATGAATCATAATCCGGCTATTAGGTAAGGCGTAGCGGTGGCCTTTTGTGCCTGCGGCTAGTAAAAGAGCTCCCATGGAAGATGCTTGGCCTATACAGTAAGTATTGATGCGGCAGCCCATCCATTGTAGGACATCGTAGATAGCTAAACCAGCAGTAATGTAACCCCCCATAGAGTTGATGTAAAGATTGACATCTTTTTTAGGATCTTCCATCTTTAAAAATAGAAGTTGAGCTACAACTACATTGGCTACATGATCAGTGATATCGGTTCCAATAAAAACGATGCGGTCTTTAAGTAAGCGGGAAAAAATATCCATCGATCGCTCGCCGCGCCCAGTATCTTCAATCACATAAGGGGTCAATGAGCTTTTTGGTCTTTCTTCATTCATAACAATCCTTCTTTCTTGTAGCTTCTTCAAACTTATAAGATGAAATATTCAGCAAGTCAAGTATTAATCTATATGCTGGGCTTGTTGGACAAGAAGGTCCTTAGTTTTTTGAGTGATTAAAAAACTATGCAGTCTTGCTCGCATATCTTCTGGTTTCATCGATTCGTTAATAAGAGAAGTGTCTTGGCTGAGCATTTGTTTCATAAACTCTTGCATGATTTCTTCTTGGGAAACCTCTATTTGATGATCGTCGGCTACCTCGCGTAGAAGATAGAATAGGCGATAAGTATTTTCAATGTTTTGAGTGATCTGCTGTCTGGCTTCTTCAGATTTTTTTTCAAGCTCCTCGGGGCTTAAGTTTGCTGCCCGAATATTTTTAAGCGCTTGCATGATTTGCAATTCTTTATCTTCTTTTGTCAATGAATAGGGAATATCAAACGGATATTTTTCTGCTAGCTGTTTTTCAATTTGGCGTCGTTGCTCCAGCTGGGCATACTCATCTGCACGCTTCTCTAAGTTTTTTTCAATACGGGCCTTTAATTCTTCTACGGTAGGAGCTCCGACTTTGGCAGCTAGCTCATCATTGAGTTCAGGAAGAAGGGCTTGTTGATGAGCTGTGATGGTAATTTTGCAGCGGGTAGGCTTGAAATTTGTAGGCTCAGAATGATCATGCGTAGGATCTTCACAAGTCTGTGCATGGGTAGAGTCTTGCTCACTCATGCCCTCTACGACGTCGTTAACATTTTTGCCAATAAGAAGATTGTATAACCATGCTCCTATCTTGCTCTTTTCTACCTGAAAGCGGGAGTCTTTACAGATTTCAAAGCCTTCATCCATATTTTCAATAGTTAAGTTAACGTAATCCCCTTCAAT
Source organism: Neochlamydia sp. AcF65 (assembly GCF_018342435.1). Taxonomy (NCBI): domain Bacteria; kingdom Pseudomonadati; phylum Chlamydiota; class Chlamydiia; order Parachlamydiales; family Parachlamydiaceae; genus Neochlamydia; species Neochlamydia sp. AcF65. The sequence continues at coordinate 47,674 of NZ_JAEMUE010000012.1, read as the reverse complement.
AATAGGATGATCTGCCTTATCTTCCCAAGTCGCATGCGAAAGTTGAATTTGCTGCAAAATTTCTTGGATCTGAGCAGGGCTAACAGGTTCCTTTTGGACTTTTTTAACGGTCAGTTCATCTGGCTTGACTTTTGGCACCCGTGGCTCTGCTTCATATTCGATGACTAAGTGGGCCCCTTTTTCAAGAGAAATTTCTTTAATTTGTGGGCGTTGGATGGCATCCCTACTAAAAGGGTAAGCGTGGGTAAGTTCAAGAGCTTCCTGGAAAGCAGTGTTGACAAGAAGATCGTTCCATTCTTGGTCGACAGGAGCTTTATAATTTTGCACGATAAAATTTTCAGGAGCCTTTCCTTTACGGAAGCCAGGCAAGGTCACTTCTTTATTAACATTTTTAATAGCTTTCTTGTAGGCCGCCTGAGTTGCTAGAGGAGAGACAGTAATCTCGAGTTTTATTTTACATCCTGGTGCACGTGAAAAAATAACATGAAGGTTATCATTTTTATATTCGTTTTGTTGAGCTGACACAAAAATACCTCATAATAAAAGATGGGGAGGAAAATAGAAAAAACTACTTATTTCAAAGGAGCAAAATTTTAAATTATCATAATCGGAAATTAAGAAGATATTGCTAAAGTAGCGGGTGATGAGATTTGAACTCACGACACTCACGTTGGCAACGTGATGCTCTACCCCTGAGCTACACCCGCAGTCTATTTCCTATGCATAAAAAGTTTGTCAATAGCGGGTGATGAGATTTGAACTCACGACACTCACGTTGGCAACGTGATGCTCTACCCCTGAGCTACACCCGCACGATTTTTAAGCGCAGAAGTGGAAGTATAAAAATATAAAGCTTTTCTAACAAGAAAAAAAGAGAGGTCACTAAAGGCTGTACGAAGAGGGTCTTTTTAAAATTTAAAGGCCCCTTAAGAAAAAAGTTTGGATGGAGACGCTTTAAGGATTATTTAGCTTCCACAAAAGTTGTATAATTTAAAAGATTAACAGGAGATATTTCGTGTTGCATTCATACTGAATGTTTTTGGCTGCCAGAAAATAAGATTTCTTTGTTTTCATAAAAATAAAAAGAAAAAAAATAGAGGTGCTCTATGAAGTTTAAGGCAAAAAGGCTAAGAAATAGAGCGATTCATGGTAAGCTTAGAGCCGATTATTGAGGGGGATTTTAAGCTTTAAGGAACATTAGATAAAAAAAGCTAAAAAATTTTTAAAAAGAGAGGTGGCAAAGGCAAAAAATGCTAGCCAAATCTACAAAATGGGCAACTAAATCTTTAAGGAGTAAAGAGGAAAAGACTTTAAATAGTTAAAAAATACCATGAGTGAGGATTTAAGCTATACAGGGATAAATATAAATTACAAGGAAGGTAAGGCAAAAGATAGGGAATAGGGGCCTTTTTTAGCTCTACTTTTTCTTAAAAATGTAGAGGATAGGGCAAAAAAAAATATAATAATACTTGAATTTATTTACGAATTTTAGTTTGTTTTGACAACATGATCTTAACTTTATATACTGCGCCGATGTGGACAGTAGCTCTTACCCTTCATTAAATATAAATTTTTAAGAATATAACATGCTAAACTTTCGAAAGCTTAAGCAAGATTACTCGTCTGCTTTATTAAAAGATGGAAAAGCTCTCTATGAAAAGGGGACAGTTTCGTCGGCAAAAATCGTCACTTTAGACGCTCAGCGTGTCCGTTTGAGTTGTAAAGTACAAGGGGCCTTTGAAAAAACTTACAATTGTGAAATAGAAATCGATCGGCGTGAATCAACTACCATAGATTCAGATTGCGATTGCCCTCATCAATATGACTGTCAGCATTTATCTGCTGTTTTGTTTTATTTAGAAGCGCATCTAGATGAAACTATTGTAAAATACTCTAAAGAGACCGATCTAGGCAAAAATCCAGCTATTGATGAATCTGAAAAGGAGACCCTACGTGAAACCTTTAAAGAAGCGGAAACTAAAGAAACGGTTCGCCGCAACAAAAAGCAGCAAAAAGAGCTGCTTATAGAATATGTAGGTGCCTCGGATGTCTTAGGAAAATCTCCTTTTTTTCTTCCCGAAGAAGAGCTAATACAAGATAAAGCAGAATTGGCTATCATCTTTTCCAATATAGCTCCTACCTCCACGCAATCTTATGTGGAAGTGCAGCTAGCTTTAAGGTTGCCCTTTCGTTCTAAGCCTTTAAATATCGCCAATGCTCGAGAGTTTTTGGATTCTTTGTGTTATCAAGAGCCTTTTTACATTGGAAATAAACGTTATTATTTCACTCTGCAATCTTTTGATGAAGATAGTGCCCAAACTCTTAAAATGCTGATGGATTTTGCGCGTTTCCCTGAAATAAAAGAAGATCGCAATTTACGCCTTATATACATTGATTTAGAAGCTTTTGGAAACCTTCTTGCTCAGGCTTATGAGGGAGCTATTGCTCGTCCTAAAGCTTTAAATACCTCCTATGAAGCAGAGGCTGAACATCCCTTGCTGCCTTGCTTTTATTGTGGTACTATGGAAGAGCCTTTACGCTATTCAGGCCAGTTTGGGAAGCTGCGTTTTGAATTAGAATATATAAAAGCAGATAGCCCTAAAATCTTGGTTAATCCCACTTTAATGATTGATGTTGATCAGCGAGTAACTTTACCTGAAGTGCGCCTCTTTGAATGTGCCAAGCCTGGCTTGTTGTATCAGAACAACTATTATAGATTTCAACCACGTATTCGACGAAAACATCTCCGTAATTTGCCAGCTATTCGTGATGTAACCATCCCTGAAGCTCTTTTTGGAACTTTTGTAGAAAATTCTTTACCTGAGCTTATGCGTTATGCAGATATTTATAATCGTGAGATTATCGATCGCTTTGTAACCCTGCCTTTTGTGGGTAAACTACGTGCTATTTGCGATATAAATTATTTAAATGGTGAGCTAGAAGCAGCTTTACAATTTATTTATGATGATATTGTTGTACCAGCGGCTCCCTCGCAAATTAATCCTAATCACATCTTACCCTTTGTCACCAAAGAAGGAATTTTAGCACGTAATTTGACTGAAGAGCAAAAAATCTTACGAGAACTCTTTCAAGATTTTATTTATGATCCCTCGACCGGTTTTTTTATTGCTAAAACAGATAAAAAAATTATTGAATTTATGACCGATACTATTCCTCATAATCAAGATCGTATTAAATTTAATTGCCCTGAAAATCTTTTAGATCAATTCATTTATGAAGAGACTCAATTCAAAATTCACCTTAAAGAAACCGAGCGTATTGATCAGTATGAAGTGCACATTAAGGTGAATGGGTATTTAAACGGCTTTACTTTAGATATGTTGTGGGAATGTTTATCGACAAAGCGTGCTTTTGTAGAGCTAGCACGAAAAAAGAGCACTAAAAAGAAAAATTCAGCTTCTAAATCGCATAAAATTCTCGTTTTAGAGCTTGATAAGCTGGCGCCGATTATCCAATTACTAGATGACATAGGGGTTAAACAGCTAGCAGACCATGTACAGGTTTGCCCTTTGTGGAGCTTATCAAGTATCGATGTCAAGGCTTACCAAGGTTTACCGCTAGATATTACCATGAGCCCTAAGCTAAAACTCATTCAAGAGCAGATGTTAGGCATGGCTATTCCTTGCACAAGTGTTATTCCTAAAAATATTCAAGCCTCGCTTAGATCCTATCAAAATGAAGGGGTAAGCTGGCTTAATCGTTTACGTGACATGCATTTGAACGGTATCCTAGCTGACGATATGGGCCTAGGAAAAACTTTGCAATCGATTATTGCAATTACGCAGCATAAACTTGAGCATCCAAAAGCTATTTCTCTCGTTGTTTGCCCTACTTCTTTGGTTTATAATTGGAAAGAAGAGATTGGTAAGTTTAACCCTCAGCTTAAAGTATTAGCTGTAGATGGCACTCCTACGCAACGTAAAAAATTATTAACCTCTATTCGAGACTTCGATGTCATTATTACCTCTTATAGCCTTTTACAAAAGGATGTAGATTTCTATATTACTATTAAGTTCGGTTATTGCATTCTAGATGAGGCCCAGCATATTAAGAATCGTGGAACCCGCAATGCCAAATCAGTAAAAATGATACAGGCCGCTCATCGTCTAATTCTCACAGGTACACCTATAGAAAATTCATTAGATGAGCTATGGAGCTTGTTTGACTTTTTAATGCCTGGCTTGCTCAGCAGTTATGAAAGGTTTGTGGAAAAATATATTCGGCATCCTTCCCAGCCAGCCGGCTCCCAACTGGAAATTTTACGCCACAAAGTTTCTCCTTTCATTTTACGGCGCATGAAGCAAGACGTACTTTCCGAACTACCGCCTGTCTCTGAAATTGTCTATCATTGCCATCTTTCAGAGGCTCAGCGCGAGCTTTATCATTCTTATGCCGCCTCGGCAAGGGAAGAACTCTCTAAGCTAGTCAAGCGGGAGGGCTTTGAAAAAATTCAGATTCATGTGTTGGCTACCCTGACTCGTTTGAAACAGATTTGTTGCCATCCAGCAATCTTTGCTAAAGACAAAGCGGAAATGGGGGATTCTTCTAAATACGATATGTTGATGGAGTTGCTACAAACTCTTATAGAGGGAAAGCATAAAACTGTCATTTTCAGCCAATATACGCGCATGCTTAATATCATGCGTGAAGATTTACAAAGGCAAGGTATACCTTTTGAATATCTTGATGGAGCGAGTAAGAATCGTTTAAATATTGTAAAAAAATTTAACGAAGATCAAAATATCCCTGTTTTTCTAGTATCTTTAAAGGCCGGAGGTACTGGACTAAATCTTGTCGGAGCTGATACAGTCATTCATTATGATATGTGGTGGAATCCGGCCGTAGAAAATCAGGCAACAGATCGTGTGCATAGAATTGGGCAAAAAAATGCCGTTTCAGCATATAAATTGGTGACACTCAATACCATCGAAGAAAAAATCATGGAGCTGCAGAATCGTAAAAAAGGTCTTGTGAAAAAAGTCGTAAGCTCAGATGACGAAGCTATCTCGAAATTGACTTGGGAAGAGGTGTTGGAGTTGTTGCAAACATAAAAGGTACAATAGAGGCCCTATGAGTAAGAAAAATCAATTAGGAATCAAAGATAACTTCAGTAAAATGGCCCGTTCTGCTTTTGGGCAGCTTACTAAGTTCCGTGGCGTCTTCTCAAATGATATTGGTATCGATCTTGGAACAGCTAACACCTTAGTTTTTGTTAGAGGAAAAGGCATCGTTTTAGCAGAGCCCTCCGTTGTGGCGGTTGATTCTACTACTAATGAAGTTCTGGCTGTCGGCCAAAAAGCAAAAGCGATGTTAGGCAAGACTCCTCGTAAGATACATGCCGTCAGGCCGATGAAAGACGGGGTTATTGCGGACTTTGAAATTGCCGAAGGTATGCTTAAAGCTTTAATTAAACGTGTGACACCTTCACGTAGCTTATTTCGACCTAAAATTCTTATCGCTGTTCCTTCAGGTATCACAGGAGTAGAGAAGCGTGCAGTAGAGGATTCTGCCCTGCATGCTGGTGCTCAAGAGGTCATCCTTATAGAGGAGCCTATGGCTGCAGCCATTGGGGTCGATTTGCCTGTCCATGAAGCTTCTGCTAATATGATTATTGACATTGGAGGAGGGACGACAGAAATTGCTATTATCTCTTTAGGGGGCATTGTAGAATCCCGTTCTTTAAGGATTGCAGGTGATGAGTTTGACGAGTGCATTGTCAATTATATGCGCCGCACTTACAATTTGATGATCGGTCCTCGAACTGCGGAAGAAATTAAGATGACCATTGGGTCAGCTTATCCCTTGGGAGGCAACGAGCTAGAGATGGAGGTCCGCGGACGCGATCAAGTGGCAGGGCTGCCTGTAACCAAAAGAATCAATTCCGTAGAAATTAGAGAATGCTTAGCTGAACCTATTCAACAAATTATTGAGAGCGTTAAGCTGACGTTAGAAAAGTGTCCTCCTGAATTAGCGGCCGATTTGGTGGAAAGAGGCATGGTTTTAGCCGGAGGGGGGGCTTTGATTAAAGGAATTGACAAAGCCTTGATTAAAGAGACTGGCTTACCAGTCATCATCGCTCAAAATCCTTTACTTGCCGTATGTTTGGGCACAGGAAAAGCCCTAGAATATTTGGATAAATTTAAAAGACGTAAACAACTGTAAATGATAGGTAAATAGGTAAGCATTAGCAGGCAGAGTTTAAAGCTAACCAAGCTAATCTTAAGATCTCAAGAGACCCAACATTTAAAAAAATCTTAGATGCTTTTAAGAGAATGCTAAAAATGAGATAAATGGTTATCAAGCAATCGTGTCGTGTTAGAATTCATATTTTTCATTTTCTCCTACCTTACTTATTAAGCTTGTTTAGATAAAAGATAAATCCATACTCATCCTTAGTGATACCTATTAAATTTGTTAGGCTTAGCTAGATGAGGATAAGGGTGCTTAAAGGGTGGGAATATGAAAATTCAAAATCCGCGTCTTAACGAATGGATTGAAGAGATGCGGCAATTAACGCAACCTGATCGCCTTATTTTATGCGACGGTTCTTTAGCTGAGTATGACCAGCTATGTGAGCAAATGTTAAAAGCTGGCTCTTTTCTTAAACTTAATCCTAGTAAGCGTCCCCATAGTTTTCTTTGCCGTTCCGATCCCCGCGATGTCGCGCGTGTAGAAGAAAGTACTTTTATTTGTTCAAAAAATAAGGAAGATGCTGGGCCTACCAATAATTGGCGCGATCCTCAGGACATGAAAAAAACTTTGAAAGCTCTTTTTAAAGGATGTATGCGAGGACGCTCCATGTATGTTATTCCTTATAGCATGGGTCCTTTAGAATCTGATATCTCCCATATAGGAGTAGAGCTTACAGACTCGCCCTATGTCGTCGTCAGTATGCACCTTATGACTCGTATGGGTCAAAAAGTGTTGGATGTGTTAGGGGAGAGTGGCTCTTTTATACCCTGTATTCATTCTGTAGGAAAGCCTTTGGTTAAGGGGGAGAAAGACACCCCTTGGCCTTGTAATCCTGATCATCGATATATTGTACATTTTCCTGAAGAGCGTACCATTTGGTCTTTCGGGAGTGGCTATGGAGGGAATGCTCTTTTAGGTAAAAAATGTTTTGCTTTACGTATTGCTTCAGTTATGGCAAGGGATGAAGGATGGCTAGCAGAACACATGCTTATCCTAGGGATTACTAACCCTCATGGAGAGAAAAAATATATAGCCGCAGCTTTTCCTAGTGCCTGTGGAAAAACAAATTTAGCCATGTTGACCTCTACCCTCCCCGGCTGGAAGGTGGAAGCCATTGGTGATGATATTGCCTGGATGAAATTTGACACCGATGGGCATTTATATGCTATTAATCCGGAAGCAGGCTTTTTTGGCGTGGCACCAGGCACCTCGCTGAAATCTAATTCTCAGGCTATGCGGAGCATTGAACGCAATAGCATTTTTACCAACGTGGCCTTGACAGAGGAAGGCGATGTGTGGTGGGAAGGAATGACAGAACAGATACCTAAGCATTTAAAGGATTGGTTAGGCCAGGATTGGACTCCTACCTCTAAAGCTGCAGCTGCACATCCAAACTCTCGTTTTACCGTGCCAGCTTCTCAGTGCCCAGCTATGGACCCAGCTTGGCAAGATCCAAAAGGGGTGCCCATTTCCGCCATTGTATTTGGTGGTAGACGTTCCTCTCTGCAACCTCTGTGTTTGGAATCATTTAGCTGGCAGCATGGTGTTTTTTTTGGTGCGACTGTCTCATCAGAGATGACTGCCGCTGCTACAGGAACGGTAGGTAAGTTACGGCGCGATCCCTTTGCTATGCTGCCATTTTGCGGATATAATATGGGAGACTATTTTGCTCATTGGCTTTCTATGGAAAAACAGACTCATTCTGGAAAATTACCCAAAATTTTTTACGTTAATTGGTTTAGAAAAGGAGAGAAGGGTGAGTGGCTTTGGCCAGGCTATGGTGAAAATATTCGTGTGTTGAAATGGATTTTTGAACGTTGCGCTGGCGTAAACCATGCAATTGAATCACCTTTAGGCTATGTTCCTAGCCCTGGAGCTCTTGACTTAAGTAATTTGCCTATCACAGAAGATGCCCTGGCAAACCTTTTTCATATAGATAAAGAACAATGGAAAAAAGAGGTGCAGGAAACTAAAGCTTACTTCAAAATGTTGGGTGACCGATTACCCAAAAGTCTGCTGCAAGAAATTCTTTCCCTTGAGTCACGATTGCAATGAATCTCGATAATCTTCATTTAAAGTATATACGCAGGCTTATCCTAGTTTTAACCGCTAGTGGAGCTTTAAATATTATTCTCCTTTCCCTCTGCTTTTATTGGTTTATTAAAGATGCTCCGCCTCCCCTTTATTTTGAGCAAAAGCCTGCCTTAAAACAAGAACAACAAGCTCCTTTAGCTAGCACAAAAGGAAATATTGAATTAATCCATTATTTTCGTTCTTTGTCTTTCGATCAATTGATAACTAGGCTTTCAAATCATCAGCTGATAGAAAATGGTTATACTCAAAGGGATATTGCGCTAGCTTGCTTGGTTGCATTTCATCATTTCGATTTATCGCGTGCTTTATTGGGCCATCAACCTTTGGCTCAGCAACGTTCGATTATCTATGGCCAGCTTAGAAGTGGGCAACCAGCTATCATTACTGTATATCCAGGATTATCGGACGAAAATTTTCAAGCGGTTATCCAATTTGCTAACACTGAAAGATGGCCTTTAACCAGCAAAGGGCTATTTTTGCAGCTTAAAAAATTTAAAGATCGGGAGGATGCTAGTTTATCCGATGCTTTTTTTATGACTTCAGAGTTTCTTGCTGTAGAATGGCTTTTTAATCGAGCTGAAGTGCCAATAAGTAAAATAGAGCTGCAAAATATGCTATTGGATGGTACATGGGGCATGCTGTCAGGCTTTGCCGAGCAGCAAAAAATTGTCCAAGATCTTTCAGCTGCTAGAAGGCAACGTTTTTTATTAGAATATATAGATTGTCAGTCCAAACATGCGGCTTATCTACTATTGAAAGTAGATGGAGAGTTTGCTTTGAATAAACTGGATGATTATCATGTAGTGGCTTTATTAGCACTATTAGAAGATAAAACTTCTGAGAGTGAAAAGTATGCTTTAGACCTGCTGGACAGGCCACGCAGTGATAACGTATGGAAAGCTGCAGGAGCTAAGTTATACCAGTATGCAGGCGATCTGATTCCTGAAAACAATTTACCTCATGGCGCCATGAAGCGCTTTGTCTTAGGGCCTTCTCCCGCCGAAACGCCTCTTAAGCGGCCTATAATCCGAGAAAATCCCTCTAAGCCTCTTGCCCCTCTATCATCTCCTAGTCCAACCCCATTTAATTCTTCTCCTAAAAAGCCTGCTAGCCAAACGTTAGCACCTAAAGCCTCTAAGTCACCTACTTCTTCTCCTTCAGATCGTTTATATATTGTTCAAGAAGGAGATTCTCTATGGAAAATTTCTCGGCGCTTTAAGGTCGATATTGAGGTTTTGCGCAACTACAATAAACTTAAAACAGATGATCTGAAACCCGGCACACCTTTAAGAATTCCTTCTTAAGGTGTAAAAACTTTAGAAATTTAGCCCTTTTTCATTCAACTGAACGCTTTTTTTCGATTTTTAAAACTTAATTAAGCGCTTTCTTTGCCTATAGCGTTTTTTTTAGCCTTTAATTTATCATCCTTAAAATAGGCCCGACTATCGATAATTACTTCGTTAGCAAGACCTGCAATGCCTATCAGATTAACAACTAGCATACAAGTAATGCATAGATCAGCAAGATCCCATACTAAATTTATCTGAATTAAAGTTCCTAGGGGAATCAGTAAAATATAAAGATAGGTAAAGGGGCGTGCAAAACGATGCCCTCCTAGATAGGTGATCGCTTGTGTGGCACAGTAAGCCCAGGCAAGAATGGTAGTGAACCCAAACATAATTAGGGCAATGATGACCACATATTCACCGATTTGATGTCCCAGGCCTATACGAAAAGCATAAGTGACCATATTGGTGCTTTGTAGATCACCGTGCTGCCAAGCACCCGTAGTCAATAAAACAAGGCCTGTCATCGTGCATACAATCAAAACCATACAAGGAGCCACAAGAGATACAAGCCCATCGATTACAGGATGTTCTGTACGTGCACTTGCTTGTAAAATGGGTACAATTCCGGTACCTGCATCTGTAGCAAAAATTGCTCGGTTAAAGCCAGTAGTAATGGCTTTTAAGGTGCTAATTCCTATGATACCCCCCGCTGCTGCTTGAAAGTTGAAAGCAGAGGTGAACATTAATTGCAAAGCAGGCCAGACTTTCTCACGATTTAAGTAGAGGATAATCAAAGTAAAAGTAAGATATAAAAAAGCTTTTAAGGGCACAATGATGGAGGCAAAGCGCGCGATTCTTTGAATGCCGCCTAATAAGACGAGTCCAATAAAGAAAGCAAATATAAAGCCGCACAATAAAGGGGGAAAGCCCATCTTTTGGATAGGAAGCGTCATGGAATTGATCTGAGCAAAATTACCTACCGCTAGGGCAGCAAATAGGGTGAAAACGCAAAATATTTTAGCTAGACTGTTTAAGCCAAGCCCTTTACTTAGATAGTACATAGGGCCGCTTACATACTCTCCACCTTCATCTTTCTGGCGATATTTGACGCCCAAAATACAGCTCGAATATTGGATAGCTGAGCCAAAAAAAGCAATGATCCACATCCATATCAAAGCCCCTGGTCCACCTGTTGAGAGGGCTATAGCCATACCGGAGATATTGCCGGTGCCAAAATTTCCTGCCAATACGGTAGAAATGGCTTCAAAATAGCTAATATTTCCTTGTGCGTTTTTTTGTTGTTTAAGTAAATAACCAAAGCTGTTTTTGAGCCTAGCAATTTGAAAGCCACGAAGTTTTATAGTGAAATAGAGGCCTAAAAGTATGATAAAGGGAAATACAACATACAAGGTGAAAATTTGATTGGTCCTTTCTAAACTTGGCATGATGTAAAGGTCCATTAAATTCTCAATTTTATTAGTTAATAGTTCTTTAGAAAAAAATAGTAAAAAATGAAAGAATTCCTTTAGAGATAGGGAAAAGGGTAAAAAAGTTAGCAGAAAAATTAATTTCTGCATCCAGGCAAAATATCACAAAATAAGCTGGCTTTCAAGAAGATTATTTGAAAGCTAGTGGCTGCATTCTTGATTTAAAGCTTGGCATATTGTATTATTTTTTAGTAATTTACAATTTTTTTATCTATGGATTTTATACATCAACCTTATGTACCTGGCGAGACAATTGCTGCTATAGCCACCCCCCCGGGAGAAGGAGGAGTGGCGATTGTCCGGATATCGGGCAATCAAGCTTTTGACGTAGCAAAGAAAGTTTTTTCCGGTCCTGTGCATAGCTATAAGTCCCATACGGCTCATTATGGTCAAATACGCGACTTGAATAATCAGTTTATCGATGATGTGTTGCTCTTGGTCATGCGTGGACGCCGCTCTTATACAGGAGAAGATACTGTGGAAGTGCAATGCCATGGGGGTAGCTTGATTACTCGCCATGTATTAGAAGTTATATTAAAAGCAGGTGCAAGAGCCGCTCGTCCGGGCGAATTTACTTTTAAAGCATTTATGAATGGTAAGCTAGATCTGGCGCAAGCTGAGGCAGTACAATCTTTGATTGGTGCTAAGAATGAATATGCCCTTCAGGCAGCAGAAAGTCAGCTAAAAGGCTCCCTATCCGCGAAAGTGCTAGGCTTTCAAGAACGTCTCACCTTGATCGCCGCTATTTTAGAGGCCTGGGTTGATTTTCCCGAAGAAGGGCTTGAATTTACTACACTAGAAGAGATTTACCAGGATTTGGAGGCTGTTGTTGTAGATATGCAATCTCTTTTTAACACATTTCGCGACGGAAAAATATTACAGGAAGGAATTTCACTTTGTTTGGTAGGTTGTCCCAATGTAGGCAAATCTTCTTTAATGAATGCACTCCTCGATAAAGAGCGGGCGATTGTCTCTCATTTTCCTGGAACAACACGCGATATTGTCGAAGATGAAATACGTTTAAATGGGCTTAATTTGCGCTTGCTAGATACAGCAGGGATTCGGGTGACAGATGAGCTGGTTGAGCAAGAGGGCATTCGTCGCTCCAAAGAAGCTATGGGGCAAGCTGATCTTATTCTTCTTGTGTTAGATGCTACAAAAGGGATCGAGGAACAGGATCACTTTTTGCTTAAGGAAGTCCCTGCTGCTAAGACGATTGTGATATGGAATAAGATCGATTTGCCACATGTATCTTTACCTGTTATCGCTCATCTACCCTATGTAGTGCCCTTATCGGCAAAACAAAAAACGGGACTCGATAGATTACGGCAGGTGATCGACTCTGTCATCTGGAAAGAAGGACCTCCTTCTAAAGAGGAGGTGTTGATTACTAATGTCCGCCATCGAGAAGCCCTACACCTCTCTATTCAAGCAGGCCAAAATGTCTTATCAGGTTTAAAGGAGAATATCTCTCCAGAGTTTTTATCGCTGGACATGCGGCAATGCTTAACTGAACTGGGGAAAATTATTGGAACAAACATTTCGGAAGATATATTATCCGCCATATTTTCGACATTTTGCATCGGTAAATGATTAGATGGATAGAAAAGAAAAAGCAGCCAAAATTTTTACAATATTAAACAAGCTTTATCCTAATCCTCCTATTCCTCTTATACATAAAGATCCTTATACCCTCCTCATAGCTGTGCTATTGTCTGCTCAATGTACCGATAAATGCGTTAATCAAGTGACCCCTAAGCTTTTTGCTAAAGCCGATACGCCCGAGAAGATGGCACAGTTAGACATAGAAGATATTCAAAAGATTGTCCGTCCTTGTGGGCTTTCTGCACGTAAGGCTGCTGCTATCCATCGTCTTTCAGCAATCCTTGCAGAGAAATATCAAGGCAAGGTGCCTGATACTTTTGAGGAATTAGAAGCCTTGCCAGGCATTGGCCATAAGTCTGCCTCTGTGGTCTTAAGTCAATCTTTTGGCAAACCTGCTTTCCCAGTAGATACTCATATCTATCGATGCGCCCTACGTTGGGGGCTAAGCAAGGGAAAAACAATTGCAGCAGTAGAAAAAGATCTTAAGCTCCTTTTCCCTCCAAAAACTTGGAATAAATTACATCTCCAAATCATTTATTTTGCGCGTGAATACTGTTCTGCTCGTCATCCTCATGCGGATAAATGTCCTATCTGCAGGATGATAACCCCAACGTAAGGGAGATTATAGTTTATATAGGTTTGTAAGGCAGACAAGTTAACAAAAAGCATTCTTTAAAATGTTTTAGAAGAATAGTTTGTAAAGAAGCTGCTTTAAAAGCCTATGTTTTCGTAAATTTCGAAAACTTTAAGATGAATAAAATGTTCTTTTTCTTAAAATAAATTTTAAGACAAAGGCTTTGAAGAATCAAAGTGGAAAATTTTAAAAACAACCTCTTATCTATCTATCTATCTATCCTCTTAAAAGGAAAATTTAGGATTTGATTACCTTGCTTTGTTTCTTTGGCAAAGCAAGCAAAGCTAATTTTTATAAAAATTAAAGAGTGGGGGTTACCTAGGCATTCCTTGGCCTAAGAAGATAAAGATGCTTAAAAAAATTTAATTTTAGCATCTTATTTGCATGGAGAACGGTTTGCGTAGTTGGTGTCTATCCATTTTAAATAAGCGCCCGATTGAACATTTTCAATCCAAAGAGGATGATTGATGTACCATAGGATAGTTTCCTTAATGCCTTGGAAGAAGTTATGATCAGGATGCCAGCCGATTTCTTTCTTAATTTTGGAGCAATCAATGGCATAGCGGAAGTCATGCCCGGGGCGATCTTGCACGTATTCAATGAGTTCAATATAAGGCTCTTTATTAATCTGCTTAATCTCGGCAAAAATTTTGATGATTTCATGGATGAGATCGATGTTGCGCCACTCCTCTTCCCCTCCGATATTGTAAGTTTCTCCTGAATTCCCTTTCTCCAGTAACATCCAAAGCGCTTTGGCATGATCTTCCACATACAACCAGTCACGTACATTAGTACCTTGCCCATAAACAGGTATTGTTTTTTTTCTTAGACAATTAATGATAGTCAAAGGAATAAGCTTTTCAGGGAAATGATAAGGACCATAATTATTGCTGCAGTTGGAGATGCAAGTAGAGAGGTGGTAAGTTTTTCCATAAGCTCGTACGAGATGATCAGAGGAAGCTTTTGAAGCAGAATAAGGGGAATTGGGTGCATAGGGGGTTGATTCTGTAAAAAAGCCTGTACTTCCTAAGCATCCATAGACCTCGTCGGTAGAAACATGATGAAAATGGATGTGAGGGAGCTTGCGGATCACTTCTAAAAGATGAAAGGTACCTAGTACATTGGTCTCAATAAACTCTTTAGGTCCATGAATACTACGATCGACATGACTTTCGGCTGCAAAATGAATGATAGTATTAATCGCATATTTACGGCACAGATGCTCAATAAACACTTCGTCCTTTATGTCACCTTGATAGAAAAGATAGCGTGGATCATTTTCTACTTCTTTTAGGTTTTGAGGATTGCCAGCATAGGTTAATAGATCAAGATTAAGACATAAGCCTTTAAAGTGAGGGACATTTCTAAGAAGATAGCGGATAAAGGCTGAGCCAATAAAACCTGAACCTCCGGTAACCAGAATATTGCTAATCTCTCTTTTTATCTTCATACATGACCCTTTAAAATATTATTTTCTTTTTCAGCAATATCTAACAGATATTGGCCATATCCACTTTTACCTAATTTTTCTCCCAAAGCATAAAGTTGTTCTAGGGAAATAAATTTTTGATGGTAAGCAATTTCCTCAAGTGCCGCAATACAGTAGCCCTGCCGCTCTTCGATCACTTGTACAAATTGGCTTGCTTGCATCAAGCTTTCATAAGTTCCTGCATCTAACCAAGCGAAGCCTCTGCCCATGATATTTAGGGAAACTTGACCTTTTTCCATATAGATACGATTAATATCGGTAATTTCTAATTCGCCTCTTGCCGAGGGTTTTAAACTTTGAGCAATTTCTACCACTTGATTGTCATAAAAATAGAGGCCGGTGACAGCAATATTGGATTTTGGCTGGGCAGGTTTTTCTTCTAAAGAGATTACTAGGCCTTTTTCATTTACTTCCGCGACACCATAACGTTCGGGCGATTTGACTTCATACCCAAAGAGAGTAGCGCCAATTGCTTTTGAAAGAGCTTTCTCTAGCAAAGGCTCTAGATGGTTGCCGTAGAAGATATTATCCCCTAAGATTAAGCAAACAGCATCGTTGCCAATGAAATCTTGGCCAATAATAAATGCTTCAGCAAGGCCGTTTGGTTTAGCTTGTACGGCGTAACTTAGCGATAAGCCATATTGCGAGCCATCACCCAAAAGTCTTTTAAATAAAAATTGTTCTTCAGCTGTCGTGATGATAAGAATATCTTGGATATGAGCTAACATCAGAATAGAGAGGGGATAATAGATCATGGGTTTGTTATAGACAGGAAGTAGCTGTTTAGAAACTCCTATGGTTAGGGGATGCAAACGCGTGCCGCTGCCACCTGCTAAAATAATACCTTTCATTGTTTTATGCCTTGTAAGGTAAGAATTTATGAAAATATCTTAAGATTTTAAAGGATGTTATGAATGTTGCAGGAATTTGTCAATTTTTTTGAACAGCGGTTTTTTTTCAAGATCTAAACATCAAGAGGGGTAGCCAAAAATGCTCCCGCTTATCAGTTGATAAACGATTTTACATTTAAATTATTAAAGGTTAACCTATTGCTAATTAATTATAGTGGTTTTTCCAGGTTAATCTTGCAAGAGAATTCGGTTTGCACAATAATTTTGCCATCCAGCAAAATCTATTCATGGGTAAAGTATGTTATTAGATGACTATGAAGAATTCTCAGAAAGCCAACGTAAAATTTTGGAACGTTATGTAACCAACACAAGTGGTCATATTTTCGTTCTTCGTAATCTTCCTGAGGTTATCAAGGGAGCTTTGTTTTCACGCTACTCGCGTTCTACTTTAGGCCTGCGTTCGCTATTACTTAAAGAATTTATCTCCAATGAAGAAGAATCGGGATTTTTAACTATTGCTGGGGCAGATAAGGAGCACTCAGAGCAGGATAACGACCAGTCTTTAGCTATCAAAAAAGCGCAAAATTTCTATGATCGCATTTTGGATGGATATGGAGATGACTCTATAGGAGAGCTAGGAGGAGCTCACATAGCCATTGAAAATGTTTCTATGCTATCGGCTAAGTTTATTGAAGACTGTCGCATAGGAGGCTCGCCTTTGGAGAAATCTACACGCTATATTTATTTTGATCAAAAAGTTAAGGGAGAGTACCTTTTTTATCGCGAGCCCATCTTAATGACTTCTGCTTATCGAGATATCTATGTAAACACTTGCAATATGCTTTTTGAAACTTACTCTAAGCTTATCCCGCCTTTAACTCAATTGTTTGAAGAAAAGTTTCCTTATCATCCCACTGCTTCAAAGACGGCTTATACAGCGGCTTTAAGAGCGAAGGTATTAGATTGCTTGAGAGGCTTGTTGCCTGCAGGAACCTTGACTAATATGGGGATTTTTGGCAATGGACGTTTTTATGAGCAGATGATCCATAAGCTCCATTGTAACAATCTAGCGGAAATGCAAGGTATTGGAAAAAGAATGTGCGATGAATTATCTAAAGTAATTCCTTCTTTTGTGCGTAGGGCTGAATCTACCCACAAGACCCATGAAAACTTTTGTAGATTTTTTGAAGCTATGCAAACAGATCTTCAGGTGGTCGCTAATCTTAACGTAGGATATCCTGAAAAAAGTAGTGAGCCAGGTGTTCGTTTAATAGGCGATGATCAGGATGCCGTAATTAAAGTAGCTGCTGCCTTATTATTTTCGCATAGCAATAAAAGTTTAGTGGATCTGTGGCAGCATTGCCTGGGATTACCAGAAGAAGAGTTAATTCGCATCCTAGATGCGGGCTGTAACGCGCGCGAAAATCGACGACATAAATCTCCCCGTGCTCTTGAACATGCTAATTTTACTTTCGAATTTATTACCGATTTTGGTGCTTATCGTGACCTCCATCGTCATCGTCTACTTACGCAAGAACGCCAGTTACTAGGCTGTGATTATGGCTACTACATCCCTCCTGAAATTTCGGGTACTTCTCTGGAAGAAGATTACACAATGGCCATGCATAAAGCTAAAGAGGCTTACCAGGCAATCGCGACGGAATTTCCTGAAGAAGCCCAGTATGTAGTTCCTATGGCTTATAATGTAAGATGGTATTTTCAGATTAACTTGCGCGCCCTCCAGTGGATGTGTGAGTTGCGTTCTGCTGCTGCAGGCCATCCTACCTATCGTTTTATTGCCCAAAGTATGGCTCGCCAAGTTTGTGAAAAATTTCCTGCTTTTGAGCGTTTCTTTAAGTTTGTCGATTTTGAAGGATATGACATGGGAAGAATGGGCCAGGAACAACGGCGGGTGGAAAAGCATCATTTCAAGCAAAGAGTTTAGAAAAATTTTCTGAGCATCTGAAAACCAGATAATTAAGTGAAAGCGATTTCCACTTTAGAGCTTGTTTTTAGGTTAAAGCGTTTCCCTTACCTGCTTTTATTATTAATAAGCATTTGCATAAAATGTAAATAACAAGGGGGCTATCTTTACGCTATACTTTATCATTTTGAAGAGGTTGTTAAAATCCTCTATAGCCTCTTACTTATTAAAAACTTTTTTATAAGAATTCTAAGCTTTTTAATTTCAAGGGAGTGCTATATTTTCCTAAGCTGGAGCTTCATTTTTATCTTCTCAATAATAAAACTAGAGTGGTAGCATACTAAAAATTTACTACGCTAAGCCTTATGAGTACTCGATTTTATTTTTCTAGATTTTTACCCTTCTTTTGGTGACAATAAATCACCTACATAATTTTTTTCTAACTATTTGTCTTTTTATTAATCACCAAGCTTTTAATTTGTTTTTTGGAAAAAACATGAATAATCAAACGTTTGCTTCTCAAGGGAGTATTTTAGGTGCTATTTTATTAGTGGCCGGTTGTTGTATTGGTGCTGGGATGTTAGGCTTGCCTGTCTTATCCGCGCAAGCGGGTTTTAAGCCCTCAGTCATCATGTTTATCATCTGTTGGATCTTTATGCTGTCTACAGGGTTATTGTTGTTAGAGGCCAACCTTTGGTTTAAAGAAGATATTAATGTGGTATCTTTAGCTGATCGAACGCTAGGAAAGATGGGTAAAGCGGTGGGTTGGATAGTTTTTCTTTTTCTTTTTTACTCTCTGATGGTAGCTTATGTAACAGGCAGTGGCGCACTATTTGCCGATTTTTTTGATCTGTTTTTTGCCATTCATCTTCCAAGGTGGGTAGGGGGGCTTGTAATGAGCGCTCTATTCGGTCTTATGATTTACAATGGAACAGGGACAGTTGACAAATTTAATCGTTTGCTTATGATCGGACTGATTCTTACCTATCTTTTAATCGTCTTTATGGGCAGTTCCCATGTAGATCAAAAGCTTTTAAAACACTGCGATTGGTCAGCAGCTTTTTTCATTATCCCTGCTATAATTGTCTCTTTTGGATTTCATAATCTGGTACCCAGTTTAACTCAGTATTTAGGAAGGGATAGCCGACGCTTGTGCATAGCATTGGCAATCGGTAGCTTTATTCCTTTGATTATTTATCTAGCATGGCAGAGGCTTATTTTAGGTATTGTACCTTTAGAAGGTAGAGATAGCTTAAGAGTAGCCTGCAACGAAGGGCAGATGGCGACTCAAGCTTTAAAACTAGTAATAGGGGCTTCATGGGTGGGAGATATTGCTCAATTTTTTGCTTTCTTTGCTATTGTTACTTCGTTTCTGGGAGTGGCGTTAAGCTTTGTCGATTTTTTAGCGGATGGTTTTAAAATTCCAAAAAAAAGGGGCGGGAAAATCACTTTATGTAGTCTAGCACTGCTGCCACCTTATCTTTTCTCACTTATTCATCCTGGCGTATTTTTAACAGCCCTCAATTATGCAGGCGGATTTGGGGCTGTCATTATCTTTGGCATCTTACCAGCGTTGATGGTGTGGTCAGGACGTTATCATAAAAACTTTAAAGGACCTCAATTCATCGCTGGAGGTAAGCCTATGCTTTTGCTGATCATTTTGTCTTCGGTAAGCATTATTATTTTACAATTATATCAGACGATAACCTCTTAACGATGGAAAAGTAGGATGCTTAAAAGCCAGTATAAGCTTATGGGAGGAATACTTCTCGTAACGGGAACAACTATAGGAGCAGGAATGCTAGCCCTTCCTGTGATTACAGGTTTTGCAGGTTTTTTTCCCTCAATTTTTCTCCTCGCGCTTTTTTGGATTTACATGACCTATACAGCGCTTTTGCTACTCGAAGTTAACCTGGCGATGGGGAGCCAGGTAAATATCATTTCTATGGCAAAGCAAACTTTAGGACGGCCAGGAGAATGGATTGGATGGGTGACTTACCTGTTTTTGCTCTATTCATTAACTACAGCTTATCTTGCAGGAAGCGGCCCTATCATTATTGATTGCATAAAACTGCTAACAGGTTATTCTTTACCTGCCTGGCTAGGAGCGGTCTGCTTATTGATCATTTTTAGCTGCTTTTTACATCAAGGCACCCGTTCGGTAGATTATCTTAATCGCTTATTGATGGCAGGGCTAGCCATGGCGTATGTGATAATGGTTCTATTTCTCGCTCCCTGTGTAGATATCAGCTTATTAAAACATGTGGATCCCAAGTACTTACTAATTTCGGTAGCTATCGTGGCTACCTCTTTTGGTTTTCACATTATTATTCCTAGTCTTATCCACTATTTGGAAAGGAATATTACGCACGTAAAAACGGCTATTTGGGTAGGAGGGTTGATTCCTTTTATTGTTTATCTTCTATGGGAACTGCTAACATTAGGGATCATTCCTTTAAAAGGAGCTCATGGGCTAAAAGATGGCTATGAAAATGGCTCTAACGGGGCCTATCTGCTATCGATAGTTTTAGGAAACACTCACCTTGCCTTAGTGGCACGTTGTTTTTCTTTCTTTGCCATACTCACCAGCTTCTTAGGGGTTTCTTTAAGCCTCTTTGATTGCCTTAAAGATGCTTTAAAGATAGAAAAAACACATAAAGGGCAGGCAGTTTTATTTGCCTGTACATTTATTCCGCCGTTAGTTTTTGCTTTATCTGGTCCTCGTATCTTTTTAGTCGCTTTAGAATATGCCGGTGCTTTTGGTGTTGTAATTTTATTAGGATTATTTCCGCCCCTGATGGCATGGTCTAAGCGCTATAGGCTGTTTTGGCCTTCTTCTTATCAAGTGGGTGGGGGAAAAGAAGGGTTAATAGGGGCCATAATTTTTTCTTTGCTAGTCATTTTAGTAGAGCTTGCTAATCAAATAGGATTAATAAAAATCGAAATGAATTTTTAAAGGATAATAGATATGTCTCAAAACGCTAAGAAAAGAATTCTTACTGGCGATCGTCCGACAGGTCTTCTACATTTAGGCCATTATGTAGGTTCATTAAAAAACCGAGTAGCTTATCAAGAGCACTATGAGTGTTACCTGATTATCGCCGATCTCCATATGTTAACGACTAAGCCAACCAAAGAAGATATTCTAAAGATGCGTGAGCATCTTAAAGAGATGGTCTTAGATTACTTAGCTTGTGGTATCGATCCTGCTAAAACCACTATTTATCTTCAATCAGCTACACCGGCCGTTTATGAAATGAATCTTATCTTTGAAATGATGATTTCTTTAAATCGTCTAACAGGCTTACCTAGCTTGAAGGAAATGGCCCGCAATGCCCATATGGATCCTGAGAGTGTGCCCTTTGGTTTGGTAGGATATCCTGTTCTGCAAACGGCCGATATTCTCATGCCCCGTGCCCATGTAGTGCCCGTGGGGAAAGATAATGAAGCCCATGTTGAGCTGGCAAGAGACATAGCTCGTAGATTTAATCAATTGTATGGTGAAGTTTTTCCTATGCCTGAAGCCTCTATCAGCGATGTACCTACCTTAGTAGGCATTGATAATAAAGGAAAGATGAGCAAATCTGCAGGCAACTGTATCTTTTTGTCAGATGATAAAAAGGCCGTAGAAAAAAAGGTAAAAAGCATGTATACCGATCCTAATAGAATTCATGCTCATCAACCAGGGACAGTGGAAGGAAATCCTGTGTTTACTTTTCATGCAATTTTCAATCAGGATAAAAGCGAAGTTGAAGATTTAAAAAAACGCTATCGTGAGGGCAAGGTGGGGGACGTAGAAGTAAAAGAAAAATTAGCTGTAGCTTTAAATCTTTTCTTAGAGCCTCTGCGGGAGCGACGCCAATATTTTGCTGAAGAGAAGGGCTTGGTCGAAGAAATTATTTATGAAGGGACTCAGAAAATGATCGAGGTTTCTAATGCCACTGTAAAAGAAATGCGCAGTGCGATGGGATTAATGGGCAATTGGAATAAAATTTCTCGGATAGCTCGCGAACGTCGTGAAAAAATTGCCTCTCAATCATTATATTCTTAAAATCTTCTGTTTTTGCAGGTTTTAAAAGCTAAAGCTGTAATTTCAAGAAGAAATTTATGTCTCTCTCAGCTGTCTCTCTTACTGAAGGGCCTGGTTTTTTAAGAGTATGATTGCCTAAAGGGCGCCTTAAAAGCTTATTATCAGTTTTTTACTTTGCCGAATCAGTTAATAAAGCCACAAGCTTTTGCAGTAAGAGCCTAAAATGCTTTTCAGCCTATTTTTCTTTAACTTAAGATTTAATCTGATTAGATAGCCATCATTTTGCTGAAGGAAGGCTACTGAGTTGCTGATTGTCAAGGTTTGCAGCTTGATAGGCTATGCTCTAGCTCTGTAGATAGAGGGGGCTGATTTTTACTAAATATAAGTTCGTAATATAATATCTTTACCGTTTAATATCTTTAATGCCTATGAAGTGACTCTCTTGAGCAAAAGTGCTTTTTTCAAATACGGAGGGAGGAGGGGTTATTATCTTTTACCAACCCTTTAAAGCTTAAAATAAGGCTTCAAAGCAAATTCAGCCAGAAATGAAAATATGCTTTGTGGCATTCAGAAAAAATGTTATACTTAATTTTTCCTTAAACTTTCTACCTACAATTATTTATGTTTAAGTTAGTAACTGATTATAAGCCTTGTGGAGATCAACCTCAAGCTATAGAAAAGCTTAGTGAAGGCGTTCTGCAGGATCGTAAAACGCAAGTTTTATTAGGCATCACCGGATCGGGTAAAACCTTTACGATTGCTAATGTAATTGCTAGGACCCAGCGACCTGCTTTAATTATTGCTCATAATAAAACTTTAGCAGCGCAGCTTTATCAAGAGTTTAAGACATTTTTCCCTCATAATGCTGTAGAATATTTTGTCTCCTACTATGATTACTATCAGCCCGAAGCTTACATCGCTCGTACAGATACTTATATTGAAAAAGATATGGCTATTAACGATCGCATAGATAAATTGCGGTTAAGTGCTACACGTTCTCTTTTAGAAAGGCGCGATGTTATCATTGTTGCCTCTGTTTCTTGCATTTATGGCTTAGGGTCTCCTGAGTATTATCGCGAAATGAATCTTACCTTAGAAACAGGTCAGACGCGGCGTCGTGATGAGATTCTTCTACATCTGGTAGAAATGCAATATAAACGCAATGACATGGACTTTTCGCGGGCGACTTTTCGTGTTAGAGGAGATGTATTGGATATTTTTCCTGCCTACGAAGAGGAGCGGGCAGTACGTATAGAGTTTTTTGGGGATGAGATCGAACAGATTAGCGAGATAGATCCTTTATTAGGTAAAGTACGGCATCGTCTAGAAAATATCACTATTTATCCTAGTTCCCACCACGTCACTCCCGAAGAAGTTCGTTTGCATGCTCTTGAAACGATTAAGGCCGAATTAGAAGAACGTGCCAGCTATTATGAAAAAGAAAAAAGATATATTGAGCATCAAAGGATTGTAGAGCGTACACGTTATGATCTAGAAATGATTAAAGAAATAGGCTTTTGTAAGGGTATCGAAAATTATTCACGCCATTTTAGTAAGCGTAATCCTGGTGATCCGCCTCCATGTCTCATCGATTATTTTCCAGGTGATTATCTAATGATCATTGATGAATCCCATCAAACGGTGCCGCAGCTACGTGCCATGTGTAATGGAGATCGTGCGCGTAAAGAAACACTGGTTAACTTTGGCTTTCGACTTCCTTCTGCTTTTGACAACAGACCTTTGCAATTTGAAGAAACTTACAAGCGTATTCATCAGGTGATCTATGTTTCCGCGACCCCTAGTCCTTGGGAAGTTGCTGAGGCTAGCGGCGAAGTGATTGAGCAAGTGATCCGCCCCACTGGCTTACTTGATCCAGAAATTGAAGTGCGCCCTGCTGAAGGACAAGTTGATGATTGCTTAGCAGAGATTCATCAGCATACGAGCAAGGGGGGCCGCGTACTTGTTACCACTTTGACTAAACGTCTATCTGAGGAACTAAGTAAATATCTTAACGAACTGGGCGTACATACTAAATACTTACACTCTGATATTGATACGATTGAGCGAATGCAGATTATCCGCGATTTACGGGCTGGAGTATTTGATGTGTTAGTCGGGATTAACTTATTGCGGGAAGGTCTAGATATCCCAGAGGTTTCCTTAGTGTGCATATTGGATGCCGATAAAGAAGGCTTCCTACGCAGCGAAACGGCGCTAATTCAAACTTGTGGCAGAGCAGCTCGTAATAGTGAAGGGCGCGTCATTATGTATGCTGACAAGAAAACCAAAGCGATTCAAGACGCGCTAAGAATCACTCAAGAACGTCGCGCTATCCAACAAAAATATAATGCAGAACATGGGATTACTCCCCGAACTGTCCATCGAGAAATTTCTCCTTTGGTAGAAGAGGTAGAGGAAGAGTCTAAAAAAAGGAAAAAAACTTTAAAAGTGGCCGAATCCCAGCATGAGTATCTTACCTTAGAAGAAGTTCGCACTAAAATCAAAACGTTAGAAGTAGCTATGAAACGCGCAGCTAAAACTATGCAGTTTGAAGAAGCTGCAGAGCTACGTGACCAAATGCGTAGATATCAGCAGATGGAAATAGATCTTGCCTAAACTTCTTTTTGATTCTATTGCTTGAAGGAATGATATTATTTATCAAGTCTAACCTTAGGTTCTATCGTTTCTAAAACTGAACATACAAGAATCTGGCCTTCTTTCCGCAGCAAATTGGCCTCCTAAAAATATTAAAAAATAAAACTACTTTATAAGATGAGAGGCTTGTTGGCATCTATAGCTCATGCTATGCAGCCTCCTTATAAACATCAAATTTATAACCTTGCTTTAATACGTACCAAATAAGGTACATGCAGGCTTAAAAGATAAAATCCATGCTAAAGCCTAAGCCCACCCTCTAAGTTGTCTTTTATGCTGGATGCTGGATCAAGTGGTAATGAACCTGTTAGGAAACGGTTAAAATCCTTAGATGAAGAGAGCCGTTTCATGATTGGAACTGACTTTAAAAAGTTCAATTTGGTTTGGCTAAAAGAATGAGATGGATTCTTTGCCTTATTTGAGAAAAACGGCTCTTTTTGGCGCAATCTTTCAATTCTTCTACCGCTTCTACAGACAGACTGGCGAGCTGGTTTTGATTTAAGTGCGGATTACTCGTTTAAAGATAAGATGGCTAAAAGTTTTTTATTTCATTTTAACTCACCCTAATTTAAAAAGTATTTAAGTTCATTCTATAATTGAAAACGCTGCCTTATTTTTTGACGATTTTTTTCAAAGGATTTTCCGCTAATTCAAGCTTGATAAGCTGAGACAACCGCCTGATTTCTGCAGGAAGTCTGGTGAGCTGGTTTTGATTTAAGTAAAGCCATCGCAGCCGAGACAGCCGTCCTATGTTTGCAGGCAGTCTGGTGAGCTGATTTTGGCTTAAGTCAAGCACTCGCAGCTGAGACAGTTGCCCCACTCCTTTAGGCAGAGCGGTGAGCTGGTTTTGACTTAAGATAAGCTCTTGCAGCTGAGACAATTGCCCGATTTCTGCAGGCAGAGCGGTGAGTTGGTTTTGATTTAATTCAAGCGTTTGCAGCTGAGACAGCCGCCCAATTTCTATAGGCAGAGCGGTGAGCTGGTTTTGATTTAAGTAAAGCCATTGCAGCTGAGACAATTGTCCGATTTCTGCAGGCAGAGCGGTGAGCTGGTTTTGATGTAAGTTAAGATTTAGCAGTTGAGACAGCTGCCCAATTTCTGCAGGCAGACTGATGAGTTGGTTTTGATTTAAGTAAAGCCTTTGCAGCTTAAGCAGCTGCCCGATTTCTATAGGCAGTGCGGTGAGCTGGTTTTGATTTAAGTCAAGCGCTCGTAGCTGAGACAGTTGTCCGATTCCTGCAGGAAGGTTGGTGAGCTGGCTTTGATCTAAGTAAAGCGCTTGGAGCTCAGACAACTGCCCGATTTCTTCAGGCAGGCTGGTGAGTTGGTTTTGATTTAAGTTAAGACTTTGTAGCTGAGATAGATGTCCGATTTCTGCAGGTAGAACGATGAGCTGGTTTTCTCTTAAGTCAAGCGCTTGGAGCTGAGATAGATGCCCGATTTCTGCAGGTAGAACGATGAGCTGGTTTTCACTTAAGTAAAGCTCTTGCAGTTGAGACAATTGACCTATTTCTGCGGGCAGGCTGGTGAGCTGGTTTTCTCTTAAGCCAAGCCATTGCAGCTGAGACAGCTGCCCGATTTCTGCAGGAAGACTGGTAAGCTGGTTTTGATTTAAGTCAAGCACTCGTAGCTTAGACAGCTGGCATATTTCTGGGGGTAAATAAGTCAAGCCTACTCCAGATAAATCTAAAGACGTGATGCTTTTACAATTTTCTTCAATCCAACCTCTAAGAAGCTCTCCTTTTTTCTCTAGAGGCAAGTGCTTAATTTCTTCTTGGCTCAAGTATTCTTCCCCACCAGGAAGTTTTTTCCAAAGTAAAAGACGATTAATATTTAAGAGATAAGAAAAGTAATTAGCTAGCGTTAAGCCTCTTTTTTCTTCTGTTTTCCATTTAAACTCTAGAGCAGAAAGAGAACTAGCTAAAGTAAAGATTTGCCTAAAGATTGCATTTACCTTTGCTGTTTCAGAAAGCTTTTCTTCTAGCTTATAAATCCTATCTACAATAAGAGCCTGCTCCTTAACATTTCCTTGAGGAACATGCACTTTACCTATTTTTTTATAAAGCGAAGGCATGACTTCAGAATCCAGCAGATGATGCCATCTTTTACAGACGCTAAATAAGGAAGGAACTACGCAAGTCTCTAAGATAGGGAGTAGCAATTCATTGGGCAAGCTTTCCATAGATGTCGAAGAGATGGGATGCATTTTGTTTCCTTGGGTAGGGATAACCCTTTTCAGCATTTTTATTTTTTAAAGGCAATATAAAAAAGTTAAAAAAGCAAGTCAAAACAATTCGTATCCTTATCAATGAAAACAAATCACAGATAATCTACCTCGCTTTTTTTCCAGATAGATTCACGGAAAGGGGGTAGACCTTCCAAGCATTTAGGAGCAGCCACAGCTTATGGGGATTAAGTGACGCGGCAATTTTGGTTTAGTTAAAAGAATGAGATTGATTCTGTGCCTTATTTAAGAAAAACGGCTCTTTTTGGCGTCTTGTTTTAATTCTTCTACCGTATGATGGAATACAATATGCCTAGCTTTTTCCTTTCAAGAAAGGTTGCCCTCCTAGCCGTAACACCCTGCAGAAAAAGAGAAAAGCTTTTTGTCGTTATAATGTGTAGGCTAATTTAAGCTTGCTTAGTTGCCGGAAGGAAAGCGGATTAATTTTTAAAGATAGGATGGCTAAAATTTTTTATTTCATTTTAGCTCACCCTAATTTAAAAAGTATTTAAGTTCATTCTATAATTGAAAACACTGCCTTATTTTTTGACGATTTTTTTCAAAGGATTTTCCGCTAATTCAAGCTTGATAAGCTGAGACAACCGCCTGATTTCTGTAGGAAGTCTGGTGAGCTGGTTTTGATTTAAGTAAAGCCATAGCAGGCGAGACAGCCATCCTATGCTTGCAGGCAGGCTAATGAGCTGATTTTGGCTTAAGTCAAGCACTCGTAGTTGAGACAAGTGCCCCACTCCTTTAGGCAGAGCGGTGAGCTGGTTTTGATTTAAGTAAAGGGTTTGCATCTGAGATAGCTGACCGATTTCTGCAGGCAGGCTGGTAAGCTGGTTTTGATTTAAGTAAAGGGTTTGTAGCTGAGACAGTTGACCGATTTCTGCAGGCAGGCTGGTAAGCTGGTTTTGATTTAATTCAAGCGTTTGCAGCTGAGACAATTGCCCGATTTCTGCAGGCAGAGCGGTGAGCTGGTTTTCTCTTAAGTCAAGCGTTTGCAGCTGAGACAGCCGCCCAATTTCTATAGGCAGAGCGGTGAGCTGGTTTTGATTTAAGTAAAGCCATTGCAGCTTAGACAACTGCCCGATTTCCGTAGGCAGAGCGGTGAGCTGGTTTTGATTTAAGTAAAGCCATTGCAGCTGAGACAGCCGCTCTATTTCTGCAGGCAGACTGGTGAGCTGGTTTTGGTTTAAGGAGATGTATTGCAGCTGAGACAACTGCCCGATTTCTGCGTGAAGGCTGGTAAGCTGGTTCTGATTTAAGTCAAGCCATTGCAGCTGAGACAACTGCCCGATTTCTGCAGGCAGGCTGGTAAGCTGGTTCTGACTTAAGTCAAGCCATTGCAGCTGAGACAACTGGCATATTTCTGGGGGTAAATAAATCAAGCCTGCTCCAGATAAATTTAGCAAAGTTAAGTCTTTACAATTTTCTTCAATCCAATCTCTAAGTAGCTCTCCTTTTTTTTCTAAAGGCAAGTGCTTAATTTCTTCTCGGCTCAAGTATTCTCCCCCACCAGGAAGCTTTTTCCAAAGTAAAAGGCGATTAATATTTACAAGATAAGAAAAGTAATTAGCCAGCGTTAAGCCTGCTTTTTCTTCTGTTTTCCATTTAAATTCCAAAGGAGAAAACGGCTTGGCTAAAATAAAGATTTGCCTAAAGATTGCATTTACCTTTGCTGTTTCAGAAAGCTTTTCTTCTAGCTTATAAATCCTATCTATAATAAGAGCCTGCTCCTTAACATTTCCTTGAGGAACATGCACGTTACCTATTTGCTTATAAAGAGGGGGCATGACTTCAGAAGCCAGCAGATGATGCCATCTTTTACAGACGCTAAATAAGGAAGGAACTACGCAAGCCTCTAAGATAGGGAGCAACAATTCATTGGGCAAGCATTCTATAGATGTCGAAGAGATAGGATGCATTTTATTTCCTTGGGTAATAATAACTTTCTCAGCATTTTCATTTTTAAAACAAAATAAAAAAATTAAAAAAGCAAGTCAAACGAATTCGTATCCTTTCAATGAAAATAAATCACCGATAATCTACCAGCGCTTCTTTTTCAGATAGATTCACGGAAAGGGGGGAGGCCTTCTAAGCATTCAGGAGCAACCACAGGTCTTGGCGATTAAGTGACGCGGCAATTTTGGCTTGGCTAAAAGAATGAGATGGATTTTTTGCTTTATTTGAGAAAAACAGCTCTTTTTGGCGCCTTGTTTTAATTCTTCTACCAACTGATAAAATACACTACGCCTAGCTTCTTCCTGTCAAAAAAAGTTGTCCTCCCAGCCTAGCAGTCTGCAGAAAAAGAGAGAAGCTCCTTGTCGTTATAAATGTGTAGGTTAGTTTAAGCTTGCTTAGTTGCCGGAAGGAAAGCGGATTACTTGTTTAAAGATAGGATGGCTAAAAGTTTTTTATTTCATTTTAGCTCACCCCAATTTAAAAAGTAG
Source organism: Neochlamydia sp. AcF65 (assembly GCF_018342435.1). Taxonomy (NCBI): domain Bacteria; kingdom Pseudomonadati; phylum Chlamydiota; class Chlamydiia; order Parachlamydiales; family Parachlamydiaceae; genus Neochlamydia; species Neochlamydia sp. AcF65. The sequence goes on along the minus strand of NZ_JAEMUE010000012.1, from coordinate 18,726 downwards.
TTAAGGCCATTCTACAATTGAAAACGCTGCCTTATTTTTTCGTCGATATCTTTTAAAGGATTTTCCGCTAATTCAAGCTCGGTAAGCTGAGGCAATTGCCCGATTTCTGCAGGTAAGCTGGTGAGCTGGTTTTCTCTTAAAGCAAGCACTCGCAGCTTAGACAATTGCCCAATTTCTGGAGGTAGAGAGGTAAGCTGGTTTTGATTTAAATCAAGCCATCGCAGCTGAGACAATTGTCCGATTTCTGCAGGAAGGCTGGTGAGCTGGTTTTGACTTAAATTAAGCGCTTGCAGCTGAGACAGCCGTCCGATTTCTGCAGGAAGGCTGGTGAACTGGTTTTGATATAACATAAGATATTGCAGCTGAGACAATTGCCCGATTTCCATAGGTAAGGCGGCGAGCTGGCTTTGACTTAAGTGAAGCACTTGCAGCTGAGACAATTGCCCAATTTCTGCAGGCAGAGCGGTGAGCTGGTTTTGATTTAATTCAAGCGATTGCAGCTGAGACAACTGACCTGTTCCTGCGGGCAGAGCGATGAACTGGTTTTGATTTAAGTCAAGCTGTTGTAGCTGAGACAACTGCCTGATTTCTGCGGGCAGAGCGATGAGCTGGTTCTGGCTTAAGTTAAGCTGCAGCAGATTAGACAGCCGTCCGATTTCTACAGGTAGGCTGGTGAGCTGGTTTTGGCTTAAGTTAAGCTGCAGCAGATTAGGCAACCGTCCGATTTCTATAGGTAGGCTGGTGAGCTGGTTTTGACTTAAGTCAAGAGCTTGTAGCTGAGACAATTGCCCAATTTCTGCAGGAAGGCTATTGAGCTGGCTTCGGCTTAAATCAAGCCGTTGCAGCTGAGACAACTGCCAGAGTTCTCCAGGAAGGCTGGTGAGCTGGTTTTGGCCTAAGTAAAGCTCTTGCAGCTGAGATAACTGGCTTATTCCTGCAGGAAGACTGGTAAGCTGGTTTTGGTTTAAGTTAAGATATTGCAGCTGAGACAACTGACAGATTTCTGTAGGCAGAGAGGTGAGCTGGTTTTCTCTTAAGCTAAGCTCTTGCAGCTGAGATAACTGACCTATTCCTGCAGGAAGACTGGTAAGTTGGTTTTGGCTTAAGCCAAGCCATTGCAGCTGAGACAACTGGCAGATTTCTGTAGGCAGAGAGGTGAGCTGGTTGAATCTTAACCTAAGCTCTTGCAGCTGAGATAACTGGCATATTTCTGGGGGTAAATAAGTCAGGCCTGCGTTAGATAAATCTAAAGCCGTGATGTTTTTACAATTTTCTGCAATCCAATCTCTAAGAAGCTCTCCTTTTTTATGTAAAGGCAAATACTTGATGTTTTCTTGCTTTAAGTATTCTCCTCCACCAGGTAGTTTTTTCCACACTAACAAGCGATTAATATTTATAAGATAAGAGGCATAGTTAGCCAGGGTAAAATATCTTTTCTCCTCAGTTTTCCATTTAAATTCTAACTCCATAGGAGAAAGTGAGCTAGCCAAAGCAAAGGTTTGCTTAAAGATTGCCTTGACTTTTTCCACTTCAGAAAGCCTATCTTCTAGCTTATAAATTTTGTCTAAAGTAAGAGCCTGCTTGTTAATACCTACTTGAGGAAAGTGTATTTTACCTATTTGTTTATAAAGAGAGGGCATTACTTCCATGTTCAATAGATGTCGCCATCTTGTACAAACGCTAAAGAAGGCAGGCGAGGTGTTGTGCTCTAAAATGAGGGTTAGTATTTCATTAGGTAGGTGTCCAAGGGTGATAGAAGAACTAAGATTCATGATAGGGGACTACTTTAAGATATGTACATGTTTTTAATTGTTTTTTAATGACCTGCTTATACAGGGAAGAAGCGCAATAGGCAAGAAAATATGAGAAACAAACTCTTAATCTTCAAGCTTGAAAATAGAGGAATATAAGAAGTATTTATAATTTTTTACCTTCCTTAGTTTAAAAACAGCACTTAAGAGGAGTTATCTCACCAATTGATCCATCCAAATTTCTATCAAGCTAAAAGCAAGCCAACCTAAGCTCTATTTTATTCTACTCATAATTCATCTAAAGTTTTCTTTGCAGCCAAGCCCTCGCTCGCCCTACTTGCCATCCCACTTCTTTAGATTAAAAATAACTCTCTCAGCGGTTTTCCCGGCATTCTTTCATCCATAAGCTTACGAAAGGGCTTTTGTATTAATAATTAATTCCTTAAATATTCAGCCTCATCCTCTCCTATTTGTATCAAATATAAAAAACTTTAATTAACTTTTTTCCTGTTTTAGCCAATTTTAAGCTTGTTTGGTTTAAAACTTGAGCCATTCGATGCTTGGCTTGAAGTTATCTGTTGCATTCTTAAAAGCTACAAGCAAGCCCTTTTCATTTATGTGATGGATGCATGATTATTCCTTTTTCTTCTAAACCCATACTCAATCTTCTGTTTTCCTCCTTTCTGTGCTGAAAGAAGCATCCGTTGCTAAAGGCTATCAATCTAATATTTCAGCAAGATTAGGCTGTATCAATTAAGGCTTGCATCCTTTTATCTAAGGTGCCATCCATCTAATCATCCCACGGCTTAGAAGAGTCTACAATATAAATTTTTAGGATAAGAAAAAAACTGAGTGCTTAGATAGCTTTTAAGGAAGCCCCCTTGGGGGTAAGCCTGATTTTACCTGTTTTTGATAAAGAGAAAGAGAGTAGCAATCATTATGCATTAATAATGGTTTTTAGGAGAGGAACTTGCTACTAGACCCCTGCAAAGAAAAGATGGCAAGCATTTTTCATTGAACAAACTTATTAGAAATTATCAAAGCATCCATAAAAATTTAACGGAAAATGAAAAGTAATCAATATTTAATCGATTTGATAAAAAGGGAGAGAGGTAATTTTTTTTAAGTTCCTCTTAGAAAGATACTTAGCATAATTGCATTTTGTTTTATTCTTAGAAAGCCTACCAAGCAAGAAAAGGGAGGCGGGGTATTTGAGGCTTTTGCACCCCTTTGATTTCACGCTTGTAGTCCCTTATTCTTAGATATTTGAAGCTAAAAATTTTGAGGGAATGCAGCTGGATAGAGTTTTCAAAGCATTGGTGACATCTTTTTCCTAAATTCTCGTAAGATTGTTTTTAGCCTAAGTTTTTCTTAAATTATGCTAGGATTAAAATGAAAACAAAGCTTAAGATACTCCTACAGCTGCCTTTTTTGCTTGGGCGCTCGTTTTGTAATAGGCTTGCCATCAAACGCAAAAGTAAGATTATTTTTCGCTAAACGAAGAAAAATGTTGCACAATATATCCAAAGTTAATATTTATTACTTCGTCATGAAACTCAAAAAATCAGGAGGCAAATCACCATGGCATTAAAAGATACGGTCAAAAATTTAAGAGACCTGCTTCAGAACATTACTAATGATTTAGAAAAAGCTGAGAAAGGCAACAAAGCAGCTTCTCAACGTGTTCGTACAGGAACCGTTAAGCTTGAAAAAGTTTCTAAGCTTTATCGTAAAGAATCTATCAAATCTGAAAAAACGACGAAAGGTACAAAAAAAACAGCTAAAAAAGTAACTGCTCCTAAAAAAGCTTCCAAGCCAGCTGCAAAACCAATCGCTACAAAGCCAGCTGCAAAACCTGCAGCTAAGCCAAAAGCTAAAACACATAAAGCTAAGGCACGTCCTTTTTCCTTAAAAAGACCTACCGCAAAACTTCCTACGAAGCAAGTGGGCTGGAGATAATTGATAGTTTTTTAGGGGGGTTTATTACCTCCCCTTTACCTCACTTTCCTTATCGAATTCGAAAAATTTATCTGACCAGGTGAATAAAAAAATCCACCTAATAGAGGCGCTTATATTTTTTAAGTTGTTTACCTTGTTGTACAAAGCTTCTAACTGTTCCTAAATCACCTTGCTTTTATATAGCTGCTTATTTAACCTTATTATTTGACCAAAATTTAATAATCTAGCGATATGCCTTATTCTAAACAAACTCGTTTTGCGAATGTTAAAATAAATGAATTTTCCAAGAGAGGACATGGCTTAGGTCGCATCGAACGTTCAGAAGAGGAAATTAAAGAAGCTGAGATAGCGTTTGCAATCCCTGGAGATGCAGTCCATTCTGTGCTACATAGCAGAAATAAAGCGCACTGGGTAGGAGGAATACAAAGAATTATTGAGCCTTCCAAAGACCGAATCATTCCTAAATGTATACATTTTGGCTCCTGTGGTGGGTGTCAGTGGCAACAAATGTCTTACGATACTCAACTGCGTTACAAAGAATCTTTAGCTAAAGATATTTTCCGCAGTGTAATCACGCCAGAGACCCATCTGTTTCCTATTATGCCCTCAGAATCCGAATGGAATTACAGAAACAAAATGGATTTTACCTTTTCAAGAGATTTAAATAAAACTAAGTACTTAGGCTTGATTCTTGACTCTACAAAAGGAAAAGTTTTTAATCTTGTGGAATGCCATCTTCCCAACTCCTGGTTTACTCAAGCTGTCCATGCGGTAAAGTCTTGGTGGGAAGAATCAAATTTAGAAGCCTATTACCCTATTAAGAATACCGGCTCATTAAGGTCCTTGACGCTACGTGAAGGAATGAAGACAGGAGATCGCATGGTAATGTTGACGGTCTCTGGTAACCCTGATTATGCTTTGCAAAATTGCCATCTTGAAAGCTTTGTTCATGCTTTACATACTGCTATTGAACCTCAACAGTCAGATGCTAAGTTAAGTATATTTGTTAGGATTCAACAGATAAGTCCTGGTATGGCCACTAACTTTTATGAAATGTTACTTTATGGACCTCAATATATTGAAGAAGAACTGGACATTCAGGCAGATGTTGAAAAGCCTGCAGTAACCTATAAGTTTAGAATTAGCCCTTCTTCTTTTTTCCAGCCTAATATAAGGCAAATAGAAAAGGTTTATTCTTTAGCCCTGCAGTTAGCAAAGGTAAACAAAGAAGATATCATCTATGATCTTTTTTGCGGCTCAGGAGTGTTAGGTATTTGCGCTTCAAAAAACGTTAAACAGGTAATAGGTATAGAGATCTCTCCGGAAACAGCTTTTGATGCGCGTCAAAATGCTGCTTTGAATAATAGGCAGAATGTCACTATTATTTCAGGAGCGGTGCGCTATGCTTTGGGCCAAATTCAAGATGAAAATTTATTTCCTTTACCTGATTTAGTCTTATTAAATCCTCCACGCGCAGGTCTTGATCCTCTCACGATGAAACATTTACTTCGTCTCAATGCTCCCAAAATCCTCTATATTTCTGGCAATCCTCAGGCCCATGTAGCTAATATTGCTGAGCTATCGCAGAATGGTTATACAGTAAAATATATTCAACCTTATGACCAATTTCCTCAAACTATCCATGTCGACAGTTTGATTCTCCTAGAAAAAACTCCATCAAACATATAGGCTCTTCTTGAAATTTACGATTTGTAAGGCCGATACTTGCTCCCGTGCAAGAGTAGGGCGCATAGAGACTGCCCATGGGGCGATAGAAACGCCTGTTTTTATGCCTGTAGGTACTCGGGCAGCTGTTAAAACCTTGACTAATCAGCATCTGTTAGATATGAAAGCTCAAATTATCTTGGGTAATACTTATCATCTGATGCTTCGTCCAGGGGTAGAGATCTTGGCTAAAGCTGGTGGCTTGCATGCTTTTATGAATTGGCAAGGCCCTCTACTTACTGATTCAGGAGGATTTCAAGTTTTTTCTTTGTCTGCTCTTAACAAAGTCACCGATAAAGGAGTCCATTTTCAATCGCATATTGATGGCTCGCGTCACTTTTTGGGACCCGATGAGAGCATGTTCATTCAAAAAACTATAGGCTCTGACATTGTGATGGCCTTTGATGAATGTACACCTTATCCTTGTGAAAAAAAAACTGTGGAAAAAAGCTTAGAAAGAACCCATCGTTGGGCGGAGCGTTGTAGAAATTATGACTTGCAGCCTCATCAAAATCTTTTTGGAATCGTACAAGGCGGAGTGCATGCTGATTTGCGTCAGCAGTCTGCCCAGTTTTTAGCTAATCTAGATTTTCAAGGATATGCTATCGGCGGCCTTTCTGTCGGCGAGCCTGCTTCGATTATGTATGAGGTGCTCGATCACACCGTGCCCTTCATGCCGGTAGAAAAACCACGCTATTTGATGGGAGTAGGAACGCCGCGTAATCTAGTGGAGAGTGTAATGCGGGGAGTCGATATGTTCGATTGTGTGATGCCTACGCGAAATGCACGCAATGGCACGGCTTTTACTTGGGCCGGAAAAGTGCAGATAAAAGCTGCTCGTTATGCTGAAGATTTCTCGCCTCTCGATCCTTCTACCCCCTCCTATACTTCTCAGTTCTCTAAAGCTTACTTACGTCATCTCCTCAATGTGGATGAAATGACCGGCCTAACATTAGTTACGTTACAAAATCTAGCCTTTTATCTAGATTTTATGCAAAAATTAAGGGAAGCAATAAAAAATGATACTCTAGCCGATTTTTATCAAAAAGTTTGTGCGTTGTATCCGCATTAAAAGGATGAAATATGATTATGAAAATGACTTGCTTTTCTACACTTGGCTTTACTATGTTGAATAATACGATAGCTTTTGCGCAAGAAAACACTAATCTTGAAATTGTTCCTCGCGATCAAGGAATGACTCAAACTTTTGTAATGATTGCGATCGCTCTGATTTTCTTCTATTTGATCTTATGGAGGCCTGAACAAAAACGTCGTAAAGCCATAGAAGAGCAGCGTAATGCCTTAAAAAAAGGTGATCGAGTAACCGCTATGGGAATTGTCGGAACGATCGTGCGTATAGAAGACAATACTGTTATACTCAAAATGTATGATGGCTCAAAGATCGAGATGCTTAAAGCAGCTATTACTGATGTAGTAGCAGCCACAGAGGAAGAAGCTAAAAAAGCTGATAAAGAAGAGCGAAAAGTTGAGGAAAAAAGCTCTTAAGGAAGATAGTTATGTCACTTGATGATGATTATTCTCACAAAAGGCAAGAGATGGTAAGGACACAGCTTCTTGCCCGAGGAATTACTGATCCAGCTACCTTGGAAGCTATGCGGCATGTCCCTCGTCACTTATTTGTTCCTGCTTCTATGCAAGAAGATGCCTATGAAGATAGGCCTTTACCTATAGGGGAGGGGCAAACTATTAGCCAGCCTTTCATAGTGGCTTTAATGAATCAACTAGCTGAAATTACACCTGATTCAATTGTATTAGATATTGGCACTGGCTCAGGGTATGCAGCAGCTGTAGCTGCTTATACAGCGCAAGAAGTCTACACTGTTGAATTTTTGCCTAACTTAGCGCATGCGGCTCAAGAATGCTTTAAGCAGCTAGCCTATCTTTCTATCCATTGCAAGGTGGCAGATGGCTCCTTAGGCTGGCCTGAACATGCCCCTTATGATGCTATCATTGTGGCAGCAGGTGCTCCTGCTATTCCTCAAACTCTTATCAAACAACTAAAGATTGGCGGTCGCCTGATTATTCCTGTGGGCGATAGTTTTAGCCAACTTTTACTGCGCCTGCGTAAAACCTCTGAGGAAACATACGCTCAAGAGACCTTTGAACCTGTCCGTTTTGTTCCTTTAATAGGTAAAGAAGGGTGGGAAAGTTAGGAGAAAAATGGCCAGCAAACTAAGGCAAATAATGAAAGGTTATTTCATCTTACGCCATCAAGGGCGCGTTTGGCTAGCTTTGATAGGGAATTTTTTCTTGTTAGTTGTTGCCTTCCTATTCTCGATGCCACTTTCAGCAAAAGTTGTAGAAACGCATCGTTTTGCTGATATCCTGCAAGAGGTAGATCCACATTCTATAATTTTTTTTGACATTGATGATACTCTGATTAATACGACGAGTATATTGGGCAATACCCCATGGTGGAGTTATTTTGTATCTAAAATGGCTACTGCTAATTTGTCTAAGGAGGAAGCTCGTTTAGAAGTTAATAAAATCATTCAAAAGATTATGCTTCAAGTTCCGATGAGGCTGATAGATCCTTCTGCTGCTGAAATTATCAAAAAACTTCAGCAACAGGGAATTCTTACTTTTGCTTTAACAGCTCGTTGTTTAAATCCTGATTACATGCAAGAGGCTGACCTTTGTGCCTATAAACATCTAAAAAGTGTGGGCATTGATTTTTCTCTTAATCGACTGCCAAAATTGATTGATTCTAACGCCTACAAATGCTTTTCTCAAGGCATTATTTTTACCGATTATCAAGATAAAGGCCCCTTCTTAAAAAACTTTTTAAACCATCATTCTCTTCGTCCTAGTAAAGTTATATTTATCGACGATAGTCCCCGCCATATGAAGTCTGTAGAAAGTATGGTGGAAGCTATGGGTATACCATTTTGCGGTTTTAGATACAGCCAACTAGATCATTTCCATAAACAATTTGATCCTTTACTAGCAAACATTCAACTAGAAGCCTTTCTTCAAAATGATCGCCTACTATCAGATGAGGAAGCATTAAAAATAGCTCAAGCAGAACCTGACAAAAATCCAGACTATTTTATTAATGAGCTTATAAGGAAGTGGCAAAATTAAAACTTTTAACACGCTTACCTAATTTTTTATACAAGTTTTACATCTATCTTCTGCCCGGCAGCTTTTCACCACATCGGCTTCCTTGCCCTATTTTAGCGCATCGCTTTTGACCTTCTCTTTTGGATAGCCTTGACTTACCCATGCTTTTTCTACTGATTCCCAGCAATTATGCTCGAGGAGTTGCCTTAAGCCTTCCTTATCAGAGATAAGGCCTCCTAAGCTTTTTACAACCATGATAATCGGCTCGGCCTAAAGATCCACAAGGTAGGAGAAGATAAGATAAAAATTGAAAAAGGAATAAGACAAACTGCTCAAGCTTTTATAAAACATAGACGACTCTCCCTTCTTTCTTAAAATAAAAATTGCTTAATAAAGAAAAGAAAGGGTAATTTTCTGGCAAAAAGGTAAGGGCTAGTTCTTTAAAAAGCAGGCTAGATCTGCCCCATAAGGTAATAGCTTACCATACAATCTTAAGGAGCTTTTATATGATGCCGTCAGATTCTACTTCTAGCACCCAGGTAACTTTTCGTACTACAGTTTCAGAGAATATAGAAGATCCCGTCTCAGGAGAGTTGATGACTCGAGCGGTTACTTTGTTTCCTTGTGGTCATACCTTTAACGAAGATACCGTCATCCAATGCTTAGCACGCAATAAACTTTGTCCTCTAGATAGAACGCTTATTGAAAGGCATGCACCCAACTACACGGTCAGGCACCTGGCTGAAACGGCTGAATCCCACCCTTTAGAGGAAATTAAGCATGAGCCTAGTGAAGAAGCTGTAGGACATTTCTTACGAGGTAAAGAACTTGCTGAAAAAGGAGACCATGCAAATGCTATAGAAGCTTTACTGCAAGCTTTGCAATTAACTCCTACGTATGAAAAAGCCCAGGCTTATCTTGAATTTTGCCTTAAGCGCTCCTCAGAGGCTTCTTTATCTTCCCAGCCCTTTCCTCTCGCTTTTTCTGATAAAGGTAAAGAAAAAAGCCTTCCTTCTGCAGACTCTTCTAAAGAGCGTTATACTGAGCTCTTATTCAATCTTTTAGAAGAACCTTCCATTCAAGAGCATTCAACCTTAAAGAAAATGCTAGAGAATCAATTGGAAGAGTTGATGAGCCAAGACAGTGAAGAACTGAACCAGAAAGATAAGCTAAGTTATAAATGGACGGAAAAATTATTAGGAGAAAATAAAAAGATTAGGCAATTTGCCCTCGAAAAACTACGCCAAATCCACCAAAGTTCTTCCTCTCTTGCCCCAACCGCTTCTCAATCTTCTATTTCCACCTCTTCTACAACCTCCTCTAAAGAAATCCCACCTCTTTCTCCTCTATCTGTAACACCTCTTTCCATGGCCTCTCTTTACAACGCAATCATCCAAGTTCATTTTCCTAAAGGGAATGGGGATTTTATAAAACAAGCGCGCATTTTAGATAAGATTTATAAAATTAAGCCTAATCTTTCTATTGAAGAAAAAGTTCCCTACATCTTTCAAAAACTTTTTAACTTGGCCGCTTCTCTTTCTCCTTCAGAATTTGAAGGAAATGCTAAGGAAAGCAAGGCCTTCACTCTTTCTAATTACTCCTCCTATCTGCTGAATATTAACCGCCTCTTACTTTGGCAAAATTTACCAGATGGAACAGAATATTTAGATCAACCACAGATTCAAGCTTTACCTTTAAAGAAAAAAGGACCGCTGTTAACACGATGGATAGAAGAGTACGGTAAAACTATTACTTACTTATATTTTTCAGGCTTATATTTTTCAGGGTTAACCTTTTTGCCGCCAGAAATTGGACAGCTTACTAAGCTTGACACGCTTTGCTTAAGCAGCAACCAGCTAACTGCTCTTCCTGCAGAGATCGGGCAGCTTTCTCAGCTGACAACGCTTGACTTAAGTTGCAACCAGCTAACCGCTCTTCCTGTAGAAATCGGGCAGCTTACTAAGCTTGACACGCTTTGCTTAAGCGGCAACCAGCTAACTGCTCTACCTGCAGAGACCGGGCAGCTTGCTAAGCTGGAAATGCTTAACTTAAATCAAAACCAACTCACCAGCCTGCCTGAAGAAATCGGGCAGTTGTCTCAGCTGCAATACATCTCCTTAAACCAAAACCAGCTCACCAGTTTGCCTCCAGAAATCGGACAATTGTCTGAACTGCAAACGCTTATCTTAAGTTACAACCAGCTAACCGCTCTACCTGCAGAAATCGGGCAATTGTCTCAGCTGAAATGGCTTGAGTTAAATTACAACCGGCTAACCGCTCTTCCTGCAAAAATTGGGCAGCTTTCTCAGCTGGTAATGCTTGACTTAAGCAACAACCAGCTAGCTTGCCTCCATGTGGAAATTGGGCAGCTTTCTCAGTTGGAAATACTTGACTTAAGGGGCAACCAGCTAACTGCTATTCCTGCGGAGATTCGGCGGCTTCCTCAACTTATTGAGCTTAGGGTTGAGGAAAATCGCTTTTTAGGAAATAAATGCTACCTCTGTTAGTTCATCATAATTTGATAGACGCGATTGGACTGAAAATGGCTGCGGATATGATAATCTATGCTTTTTAAGTAAGTTATGACTGTAAAGTGAGTAGGAAGAGAAAGCGAGCCTTTGTAGGCCTCCTAAGCCTTTTACAACCATGATAATCGGCTCGGTCTAAAAATCTACAAGGCATGAGAAGATAGGATAAAAATTGAGAAAGAAATACGAGAAACTGCTAAAGCTTCTATAAAAGATAAACGCCCCTCTCTTTTTTCTTAAAATAAAAATTGCTTAATAAAGAAGAAAAAGAGTAATTTTCTGGCAAAAAGGTAAGGACTAATTCTTTGAAAAGCAGTCTACAGCTGCTCCATAAGGTCATAGCTTACCATAAAACTTTAAGGAGCTTTTATATGATGCCGTCAGATTCTACTTCTAGCATCCAGATAACTTTTCGTACTACAGTTTCAGAAAATATAGAAGATCCCGTCTCAGGAGAGCTGATGACTCGGGCGGTTACTTTGTTTCCTTGTGGCCATACCTTTAACGAAGATACCGTCATCCAATGCTTAGCACGCAATAAACTTTGTCCTCTAGATAGAACGCTTATTGAAAGGCATGCACCTAACTACACGGTCAGGCACCTGGCCGAAACGGCTGAGTCTCATCCATTAGAAGAAATTAAACGTGAGCCTAGTGAGGAAGCTGTAGGACATTTCTTACGTGGTAAAGAACTTGCTGAGAAAGGAGACCATGCAACTGCCATAGAAGCTTTACTACAAGCTTTGCAATTAACTCCTACGTATGAAAAAGCCCAAGCCTATCTTGAATTTTGCCTTAAACGCTCTTCAGAAGCTTCTTTACCTTCCCAGCTCCTCCCTCTCGCTTTTTCTGATAAAGGTAAAGAAAAAAGCCTTCCTTCTTCAGATTCTTATAAAGAGCTCTATACTGAGCTCTTATTCAATCTTTTAGAAGAACCTTCCATTCAAAAGCATTCAACCTTAAAGAAAATGCTAGAGAATCAATTGGAAGAGTTAATGAGCCAGGACAGCGAAGAACTGACCGAGAAAGATAAGCTAAGCTATAAATGGACGGAAAAATTATTAGGAGAAAATAAAAAGATTAGACAATTTGCCCTCAAAAAATTGCGCCAAATCCACCAAAGTTCTTCCTCCCTTGCCCCAACCGCTCCTCAATCTTCTATTTCTACTGCTTCTTCAACCTCCTCTAAAGAAATTCAACCTCTCTCTCCTCTGTGCATTACACCTATTTCTATGGCCTCTCTTTACAACGCAATCATCCAAATTCATTTTCCTGAAGGGAATCGGGATTTTATAGAACAAGCGCGTATTTTGGATAAGATTTATGAAATTGAGCCTAATCTTAATCTTTTGGTTGAAGAAAAAGTGCCCTATATCTTTCAAAAGCTCTTTACCTTAGCCGTCTCTCTTTCTCCTACAGAATTTGAAGGAAATGCTAAGGAAAGCAGGGTCTTTACCCTTTCTAATTACTCCTCCTATCTATTAAATATTAACCGCCTCTTACTCTGGCAAAAGCTACCAAGAGGAACAGAGTTCTTAAACCAACCACATATTAAAGCTCTACCTTTAAAGAAAAAAGGAGAGCTGTTAGCGCAGTGGATAGAAGAGCATGGTAAGGATATCGCTTTCCTGCATCTAAATAGGTTAGGCTTGACCTTTTTACCACCAGAACTCTGTCAGCTTACTAAGCTGCAAGTTCTTAGCTTAAACAACAACCAGCTAACCGCTCTTCCTGCGGAGATTGGGCAGCTTACTAAGCTGCAAATTCTTAGCTTAAGCTGCAACCAGCTAATCTCTATTCCTGATGAAATAAGGCAGCTTACTAAGCTGGAAATGCTTGACTTAGGATACAACCATCTAACCTCTATTCCTGCGGAAATCGGTCAGCTTACTAAGCTGGAAATCCTTTTGTTAGCCGACAACCATCTAACCTCTATTCCTACGGAAATCGGGCAGCTTACTAAGATGGAAAACATTGACTTAAGTTGCAACCAGCTCATCGTTATTCCTGCGGAAATCCGGCAGCTTACTAAGCTGAGAAGCCTTGTCTTAAACAACAACCAGCTAACCGGTATTCCTGCGGAAATCCGGCAGCTTCCTCAACTTCGTAGGCTTACAACTTGGGGAAATCGCTTTTAAGGGGTGTTTCTTAAAGTGAATAAAGGTGTTTTCTTAAGAAAGAGCCGCGGCAAGCATAAGATAATTTTTAGGCTGGAAAATAAGCTGCTTATTAAAGATTATTTTTATGCTTACCCCTCTTTCTAGACAAACTTTTTTCTAAGAACTAAATGATACCTCTGGTAGTTCACTATAAACTGATAGAGGTGATTAGACCGAAAATGGCTGCGGATATGACACCCTAGGTTTTTTAAGTAAGTTAAGTTAGGATTTGTAAGGTGATAGGAAGAGAAAGCGAGCCTTTGTAGGCCTCCTAAGCTTTCTACAACCATGATAATCAGTTCGGTCTAAACTCACCAACGTATGAGAAGATAAGATAAAAATTGAAAAAGGAATAAGACAAACTGCTCAAGCTTTTATAAAACATAGACGGCTCTCCCTTTTTTCTTAAAATAAAAATTGCTTAATAAAGAAGAAAAAGAGTAGTTTTCTGGCAAAAGGTAAGGATTAGTTCTTTAAAAAGCAGGCTACAGCTGGCCTCATAAGGTAATAGCTTACCATAAAATCTTAAGGAGCTTTTATATGATGCCGTCAGATTCTACTTCTAGCATCCCAATAACTTTTCGTACTACAGTCTCAGAAAATATAGAAGATCCCGTCTCAGGAGAGCTGATGACTCGGGCGGTTACTTTGTTTCCCTGTGGCCATACCTTTAACGAAGATACCCTCATCCAATGCTTAGCACGCAATAAACTTTGTCCTCTAGATAGAACGCTTATTGAAAGGCATGCACCTAACTACATAGTCAGGCACCTGGCTGAAACAGCTGAATCCCATCCATTAGAAGAAATTAAGCATGAGCCTAGTGAGGAAGCTGTAAACCATTTCTTACGCGGTAAAGAGCTTGCTGAAAAAGGAGAGCATGCCACTGCCATAGAAGCTTTACTACAAGCTTTGCAATTAACTCCTACGTATGAAAAAGCCCAAGCCTATCTTGAATTTTGCCTCAAACGCTCCTCAGAGGCTTCTTCATCATCACAACCGCTTCCTCTTGCTTTTTCAGATAAAGGGAAAGAAAAAAGCCTTCCTTCTTCAGACTCTTATAAAGAGCGTTATACTGAGCTCTTATTCAATCTTTTAGAAGAACCTTCCACTCGAGAGCATTCAACTTTAAAGAAAATGCTAGAGAATCAATTGGAAGAGTTGATGAACCAGGGCAGTGAAGAACTGACCCAGAAAGATAAGCTAAGCTATAAATGGACGGAAAAATTACTCGGAGAGAATAAAAAGATTAGGCAATTTGCTGTCGAAAAATTGAGCCAAATCTACCAAAGTTCTTCCTCTCTTTCCCCAACCGCTCCTCAATCTTCTATTTCTACTGCTTCTTCAACCTCCTCTAAAGAAATCCCACCTCTCTCTCCTCCATCTATAATACCTATTTCTATGGCCTCTCTTTACAACGCAATCATTCAAGTTCATTTTCCTGAAGGGAATCGGGATTTTATAGAACAAGCGCGTATTTTGGATAAGATTTATGAAATTGAGCCTACTCTTCCTATTGAAGAAAAAGTGCCCTATATCTTTCAAAAGCTCTTTACCTTAGCCGTCTCTCTTTCTCCTACAGAATTTGAAGGAAATGCTAAGGAAAGCAGGGTCTTTACCCTTTCTAATTACTCCTCCTATCTGCTAAATATTAACCGCCTCTTACTCTGGCAAAAGTTACCAGGAGGAACAGAGTTCTTAAACCAATCACAAATTCAAACTCTACCTTTAAAGAAAAAAGGAGAGTTGTTAATGCAGTGGATAGAAGAGCATGGTAATGGTATTACTTTCCTGAACCTAAATAGGTTAGGTTTGACCTTTTTACCGCCAGAAATCGGACAGCTTTCTCAGCTGCGAGAGCTTTGGCTAAGCAACAACCAGCTAGCCACTATTCCTGCGGAAATTGGGCAGCTGTCTGAGCTGCAATGGCTTGACTTAAACGACAACCAGCTAACCACTATTCCTGCGGAAATCGGGCAGCTCTCTCAGCTGCGAATGCTTTACTTAAGCGGCAACCAGCTAACCTCTATTCCTGCGGAAATCTGGCAGCTTGCTAGGTTACAAGAGCTTGATTTGAGCCACAACCAGCTAACCGTTATTCCTGCGGAAATTGGGCAGCTTACTAAGCTGCTAGAGCTTAATTTAAGCGACAACCAGCTAACCTCTATTCCTGCGGAAATTGGACAGCTTTCTCAGCTGCAAGAGCTTAATTTAAGCAACAACCAGCTAGCCTCTATTCCTGCGGAAATCTGGCAGCTTACTCAGCTGAAAAGAGTTGGCTTAAGAGGAACCCAGCTCACCAGTCTTCCTGCGGAAATCCGGCAGCTGTCTGAGCTACAAACGCTTGATTTAAACAACAACCAGCTTACTACCCTTCCTGCAGAGATAGGGCAGCTTTCTCAGCTGAAAATGCTTTTCTTAAGCTACAACCAGCTAACTACTATTCCTGCGGAAATTGGGCAGCTTTCTCAGCTGCACACCCTTTGGTTAAAGAACAACCAGCTAACCACTATTCCTAGGGAAATCCGGCAGCTTTCTCAGCTGCAAATGCTTTTCTTAAACTACAACCAGCTAACTACTATTCCTGCGGAAATTGGGCAGCTTTCTCAGCTGCACACCCTTTGGTTAAGCAGCAACCAGCTAACCACTATTCCTAGGGAAATCCGGCAGCTTCCTCAACTTGGTGATCTTAGAACTGAGGGAAATTGCTTTTAGGAGCTACCTCTTAAAGGGAATAAAAGTGTTTTCTTAAGAAAGAGCCGTGGCAAGCATAAGATATTTTTAGGCTGGAAAATAAGCTGCTTATTAAAAATTATTTTCATGCTTACCCCTCTTTTTAGGTAAACTTTTTTCTAAGAACTAAATGCGCCCTTTTGTAGTTTATCGATAGATGCAATTAGACCGAAAATGGCTGCGGATATGATACTCTAAGCTTTCAAGTGGCTTAAGCGTTGGGATTATAAGGGGTAGGAAGAGAAAGTGAACCTTTGTAGACCTCCTAAGCTTTTTACAACCATGATAATCAGCTCGGTCTAAACTCACCAACGTATGGGAAGATAAGATAAAATTGAAAAATGAATAAGACAAACTGCTCAAGCTTCTATAAAAAATAAGTGTCTCTCCTTTTTTTCTTAAAATAAAAATTGCTTAATAAAGAAGAAAAAGATTAATTTTCTGGCAAAAAGGTAGGGACTAGTTCCTTAAAAAAGCAGGCTACAGCTGCTCCATAAGGTCATAGCTTACCATAAAACTTTAAGGAGCTTTTATATGATGCCGTCAGATTCTATCTCTAGCACCCCAATAACTTTTCGTACTACAGTTTCAGAGAATATAGAAGATCCCGTCTCAGGAGAGCTGATGACTCGGGCGGTTACTTTGTTTCCTTGTGGCCATACCTTTAACGAAGATACCGTCATCCAATGCTTAGCACGCAATAAACTTTGTCCTCTAGATAGAACGCTTATTGAAAGGCATGCACCTAACTACACGGTCAGGCACCTGGCCGAAACGGCTGAGTCTCATCCATTAGAAGAAATTAAACGTGAGCCTAGTGAGGAAGCTGTAGGACATTTCTTACGTGGTAAAGAACTTGCTGAGAAAGGAGACCATGCAACTGCTATAGAAGCTTTACTACAAGCTTTGCAATTAACTCCTACGTATGAAAAGGCCCAAGCCTATCTTGAATTTTGCCTTAAACGCTCCTCAGAGGCTTCTTCATCTTTACAGTCCCTTCCTCTCGCTTTTTCTGATAAAGAAAAAGGCAAAGAAAAAAGCCTTCCTTCTGCAGACTCTTATAAAGAGCGCTACATTGAGCTCTTATTCAGTCTTTTAGAAGAACCTTCCATTCGAGAGCATTCAACTTTAAAGAAAATGCTAGAGAATCAATTGGAAGAGTTGATGAGCCAGGACAGCGAAGAACTGACCGAGAAAGATAAGACAAGCTATAAATGGACGGAAAAATTATTAGGAGAGAATAAAAGGATTAGGCAATTTGCCCTTGAAAAATTGCACCAAATTCATCAAAGTTCTTCCTCTCTTTCCCCAACCGCTCCTCAATCTTCTATTTCCACCTCTTCTTCAACCTCGTCTAAAGAAATTCAACCTCTCTCTCCTCTATCCGTCAGATCTATTTCCATGGCCTCGCTTTATAACGCAATCATCCAAGTTCATTTTTTTGAAGGGAATGGGGATTTTATAAAACAAGCGCGTATTTTAGATAAGATTTATGAAATTGAGCCTACTCTTCCTATTGAAGAAAAAGTTCCCTATATCTTTCAAAAGCTCTTTACCTTAGCCGTCTCTCTTTCTCCTTTAGAATTTGAAGAGGACTCAAAAGAAAGCAAGGCTTTTACCCTTTCTAATTACTCCTCTTATCTCTTAAATATTAACCGCATCTTGCTCTGGCAAAAGTTACCAGGAGGAACAGAATATTTAAACCAACCGCAGATGCAAGCTTTAC
The DNA here is from genome assembly GCF_018342435.1 of Neochlamydia sp. AcF65. Lineage (NCBI taxonomy): Bacteria > Pseudomonadati > Chlamydiota > Chlamydiia > Parachlamydiales > Parachlamydiaceae > Neochlamydia > Neochlamydia sp. AcF65. Next base: position 1,061 of record NZ_JAEMUE010000012.1, on the reverse strand, counting down.
CTTTAAAGAAAAAAGCAGAGCTGTTAGCGCAGTGGATAGAAGAGCATGGTAAGGAGATCACTTTCCTGCGCCTAGATGGGTTAGGCTTGACCTCTTTACCACCAGAAATAGGGCAGCTCTCTCAGCTGCAATGGCTTTACTTAAACGACAACCAGCTAACCACTATCCCTGCGGAAATTGGGCAGCTTTCTAAGATGAAATGGCTTTACTTAAACGGCAACCAGCTAACCACTATCCCTGCAGAAATAGGGCAGCTTACTCAGCTGGAAATGCTTAACTTATACAACAACCAGCTAACCGCTCTGCCTGCTGAGATAGGGCAGCTTACTCAGCTGGGAACGCTTGACTTATACAACAACCAGCTAACCGCTCTGCCTGCTGAGATAGGGCAGCTTACTCAGGTGGGAACGCTTAACTTATACAACAACCAGCTAACCGCTCTGCCTGCTGAGATAGGGCAGCTTTCTAAGATGAAATGGCTTTATTTATTCAACAACCAGCTAACCACTCTGCCTGCTGAGATAGGGCAGCTTACTCAGCTGCAAAAACTCTATTTAAACGACAACCAGCTAACCACTATCCCTGCGGAAATTGGGCAGCTTTCTCAGTTGGAAATGCTTGACTTAAGAAGCAACCGGCTAGCCGCTATTCCTGCGGAAATCCGGCAGCTTCCTCAACTTAGTGTTCTTAGAACTGATGGAAATCGCTTTTAATACTACAGTGGTAAATATAAACATAGCTTCCTTTACCTTTGATAATGGTAATAACAAGCACTCGCTTGATGCTTACGACGCCAATTAGACCATTCTAACCAATAGCTCCAGCATTGCTTGATAGAGGTGTCTACATATATCACGCTAGACGCCTAGCTTCTTGTAGGTATATCTAATTAAATTAAATTCCCTACCTTTAGAAATTTCTTCATATGAAGCCGAGGAGCTTTTTTTTTCTTCTCCAGTAGATTGAAAGCATCGCGCAAGCCCGAAAGGAAAGTTAAAGCTAATAAACAAAGCGTCATGTGTCGATACCAGCCTGTGTAGCTTCTCACCTCATAGTGGTCA
>NZ_JAEMUE010000011.1:0-13899 GCF_018342435.1 Neochlamydia sp. AcF65 | reverse complement strand
TTCTACAAACAGCTTATCAAACTCTTCTTCCAGCTGCTTCCATTCAATCAATTTGGATAGCTGGATAAGAGGATGATCTAGATTGAGTTCATCGCTAAATCGAGATTTAAAAAGACGGCTTTGTTTGTTATCTAGCTTGATTGGTTTCATAGTCAAATTTGCAAGAAATTAAGAGCTTTATAATGATTTAGGCGTAAACAAATTATAGCGATTTGGGAGAAAAAACGCTCTCAAAATATGCTTAAGCATGAAATATCCTTTAAATCATGTCAAACTAAATAGAGAGGCATTTTTAAAAGGTTAGGTATGCAAACATAGTTTTTTCAAAGCGTATAAATCCAATTCTCCCTTAGAGGAGTTAAGTTATGAGTTTTAAAATTTTTTTTTATAATGTGTGCACGGATGAGGATATAACGAGGGTTTTAAAGCGCCCTCTTATATAAAAGCTTAGGAAAAAATCTGGCCACCTATAAAGAGGTTGTAGCTAATGTTTTAAGGCCAGCAATTTTTAAGCAAAGGTATTCTTCTTTAAGTTAGGAAAGATTTTTCTTTAACCGTCCGTAGCAAGAGAAAATTAAAAGTTACCAATTATTTTCTAAATCACAAAATCATTTATAGGTTTTAGCCTCTGATTACTTAACCGTTATTATTCCATGGCGTCCATAAGGCCAATTTTATCCGATTGTCTCTTTCTCTCTAGGGATGGTTAGTTCCACTAAAGATAGAAGCCCTAGTAAAATAAAAGTAATAAAAAATGGATCAGGAATTTTAGCTTGTAAGGTCAGCCCTACCAAAACAATAAACTGTAAAAAAGTAGTAACTTTGCCACACCAAATGGCTCGAAATTGATAGTGACCTAAACGCTTATCAAGCAGAAGATGTATTCCAAAAATTAATACGGCAATATCGCGACAAATCAAAGCGATAGCTTGCCAAAGCATTAATCGACCTTCGCCGATAAGAACACTGGCCACAAAAATTACAAAAAATTTATCGGTGGAGGGATCAAGTAAAGTGCCAAATTTGGTAGTGATTTTTTGGCGCCTTGCTAGATATCCATCAAGGCCATCACTAAGCATGGCTAGTAAGATCGCTATCACTCTCCAAAAAATATTTTCCTGTAAAAATAAAAAAGCTAAGGGTATACGACAAAAAGAGATTAAGTTAGGTAAAGATAATAGCATGCGTTGAACACTTTAAATTTCCCACTATTTTAGCCTATCTACTCCTTTTTGTATCAATAAAATCGCTTAAAAGATAGTTAAAAACAACCATTAGGCTTTTCTTAAGATCTTTTTGTAGATGGAGGAAGTAGATAATAGCTGAATTTTATAGAATAGGCTTGTCTGATGTTTTTAATAGTAAAGTGCTTAAGACTCCTCATAAAACTTTTCTATCAATTTAAAATTAATATTTTTATAAAGGTTTTTTAAGATGCAAGAAAGAGTAACCCCTGTTTTTTAGTCATGCCTGAGCTCTTAAAAAAATTATTGCCTCTTATCTAAAAAAGTGTGGCTCTTTTTTTTTAAAGCTGTAAGCTGGCTAAAAAATTATTGCCTGCCCTTTTTATCTTAAGGCGTGTATTTTGGAAACGCTAGAGGCTTTTTAAGGACTAAACTATTTTAACATTTTATCCTGGAAAAAATGCTTTAAACCAAAAATAATTAATAAATTGATCTTAGGATAGATCGCTAAAGAATATAAGCTTGCTTGGCATTATCTCTCTAAAGGCAATCTGCCTTAATAGCGTAGCCTTTAACTTTTAAAAATAAAAATTTATGCAGCTTTCTCCTATAGCCGTTATCAATCTGAAAAGCCATCCTGAACGGTGGATAGCTTGGGTTAAAGAGGCAGAGCGGATGGGCATCACTGATTATTCTCGTTGGGAAGCAATCGATGATTCTACGCTAACGCTTACCTCAGAAGTTCAGCAGCTGTTTATAAACAATGATTTTAATGGGCATCCCGGGGCCATAGGATGCGCTCTTTCGCATATACATCTTTGGCTTTATATGATTGAAAACAAAATACCCGAGTTAATGATTTTAGAGGATAACGCTCGCTTCAATAGCTCTTTTGAAATTCCAGAATTGCCTTTAGGATGGGACTTGTTTTATTATAATGGTCCTTCCGTTAAGGACATTTGTCCTTCAGGTGTTTCCCTTAACAATAAAATCATGATTCCTCAATGTTCAGAAGATTTACACTTTACCACCCTCAGCTATAGGCTAAGCTATAGTGGAGCTTGTAAACTGATGGGAAGGTTAAGAAAGATAGGTTTTAATAAGACCGTGGATGGATTCATGAGAGATACATTTGATCGTCTAAATGTTTTTTGTTATAAAAAATCAAGAGTCTATCCTGCCCATGAGTTAGAGTCAGATGTTAATCCAATATTCAAAAGTTTTTTTATAAGCCAGATAGATAAATAAAACAGGCAGCCTTTTTTCATGGGCTTATCTAAACAGGACTGGATTTCTTAAGTGTAATAGTGCAAGCTTTGAAGCTGAAAACTTAAAGATAAACAGCTGAATAAATTAAAAACTTATATGAATAAAGTGCTCATGCCACTTCGACTTAAAGAAAAGGGGAGTTAAAGATAGAGGCCTAGTAATATACCCGCATAGAGTAAGCGGAGCTTTATGAGAGGAAAGCGAGGGATTAATTTTCCCCGCTTTTCCTTGATAGAAGTAAAAAAGAATTTTATTCTTTAACTTAATCCTTGGATTATACCATCCCAGCAAAAACAACAAAAAAGCTAGCTAAGCTAGCTGAGGCCATAGCAATCAAAAATGAAGATTTGCAGGCAAAATCATTAGTTTTCTTGGCGGTATGCTTGAGCGAATTGTAACCTTGCTTAAGGAAATCCGCAAAAGTTTTGAAGGGGTTTGCCCATCCCTGCTGATCTGGCAAGGTTGGCAAGGGGATTTCCTGCTCATTTTCATTAAGAACAGCTCCTTCGTTTTCAAAGCCTTCTGTTTTGATGGCGGATGGATAGGCTTGCTGGCCATTTGCTTGGGAAACCTTTAGCAAGTCCAATGCCTCCTTCTCTTGATATTCTTGCTCTATCTCTTCCTGCAACTTCACCATGAAATTTTTTAAGAAAACTAAAGAGGCGGTTTAATTTTAAAATAGCCTATTTAGCGTGATTAGTTTTTTATAAATCGCACAATGTGCCATTTTACTACTTTTTAATGAACTCCAGCTATTGACTGGTCAGCTTAAGCTCTCTAGGATAGGCGACCTGAAAGCCTTGAAGGGCTGTTGAATAGCCTCTCTTTTATCGTTATAGCAAGGCTAAATTAAAATCAATTTGTGGATGGGGATAAAATATTGAGGCCTTATTAGTTAGCCCGCCAGGTTTTATTCATGGAAATATTTTTTAAAAGCTAGCCGGGGGACTACTCTCCCCCTTTTGAAAGGCAAGAACTTCATACTTCTGTATAAAGCTGACGTGAGGTTGGGAAGGCAATTTCTGCACCATGCTTATTTAAAATATTATAGATAGAAAATAGGATTTCTTGCTTTGCTTGAATGTAGCTTCTATGATCGATATCTAATAAATAAGCGGAAATATGAATATTAACAGCGTAGCTGCCAAAGCTCTCTAAATTAACCGTCGGGCCTAACCTTCTATCGACGTGGAAATGGTCAACAAGCATTGTTGTTATATCACTGATGATATGCCGAGCGACAGGCATATCACTGTAGCGAATTCCAATGGTTTCATCAAATTTGCGATGGCTCATTCTAGCTGGGTTCATCACGACCACTTTGGAAAACATAGAATTTGGAATATAGATAGGGCGCTTTTCAAAGGTACGTACACGTGTCATATACCACCCAATTTCTTCTACATTTCCTTCCACCTTGCGCTCAGGCAGGTTAATCCAGTCTCCCACCGTAAAAGGTTGGGTAACGTAAACCATTAAACCGCCAAAAAAGTTAGCGATCATTTCTTGGGAAGCAAAAGCAATTGCAAGACCGCCAACCCCTCCAAAGGCAATTAACGTGTTAATATTCTGGCCTGTTATCTCTAATACCGAGAGAGCAGCAAGAAATAAAATGATAATAGTCCACATTTTATTAATGACATCAATTTTTCCCGAATCGATAGGCTGATCATGCTTGAGGCTTTGCAAATGCATATTGAAAATAATGGCTTTTTTCCAGCGCATAAGAAACCAGGCGATGGCTGAAACAAGGCCAATAGAAAGAACTTTAGGCAGGTTGGAAAAAATGGTACCCTCAAACACACGGTGACTGATTAAATCAATAAGCTGAAAAAAGGCATAAAACCATATATAAGCACTTAAGGGGCGATAAAAAGATTGAACAAAGCTATCTTTCCAAATTTGATTAGTTCTTTCAAAATAGAGGTGTAGCTTCTCTAAGCCGCGTCTGGCAAAGAAATTAATAATTAAAACGAGCAATACAATTCCTATTGCTTCCAGGATCCATTTATAAGTCCCATCCATGGTAAACGATAAAATAGAATGAAAGATGTTCACAAGTTCTAATAGCATAGTTTCCCTCATTGGCTAATAGCTGATCGAGTTCTCTTTAACTAATTTCCGGCAATTCAATAAGATGCCTAGCATCTTTTTGCTGCCAAGCTTTTTTTAATGTATCCATTTTCTTATTAGAAATACCACCTAGGAATTCAATAGATTCTAAAAGTCTAGCACGGGTGCGATCTTTTCCCAATATAGCGACAGAATCAAATAAAGGAGGACCTTGTAGCTTTCCCATTAAGCTAGCAAATAAAAGAGGCATAATGGTTTTCTTATGGTTTACCCCGAATAGCTCTGCCATACTCCTTGAAGCCTGGTTTATTCCCGTACTTCCCCAATTTTCATTTTCGTCCATGTACCATATTATCCCCTGTAAAATCAGAGGAGCTTGATGATAAGTGATTCCTTTAGCAGTAAAAATCTCTACGGTGTATTTGAGATGATTAATAAAGAAAAAATCACATAATTCCATAAATTCGCCGAAAGTCTTAATACGTGAATGGCATAAAGGCATTAATTTTTGCATATATTCATCACTAAAATTCCATTGACGTAATCTTTCCCATAGCTTGTTCTCGGGGATATTCTTTATAAGATACTGTTGGTTGATCCAGGCCAGCTTTTGCACATCAAATATGGCTCCCGATACCCCAATGCGCTTATAATCAAATTCTTGAATAATTTCGTCTAAAGCATAAATTTCTTTATCACCAGGCATGCTATAGCCCATTAATGTCATGAAGTTAACAAAGGCTTCTGCTAGATAACCAGAATCCCGGTAATAAAAGATGGAGGTTGGATTCCTACGCTTAGATAACTTTTTTCCATCTCTTCCTAACAATAAGGGCATATGCATAAAAGTAGGTGGTGCCCAGCCAAAAGCTTCATACAGATAAATATGCTTAGGCGTTGAGCTCATCCATTCATCACCGCGGATTACGTGGGTGATTTTCATAAGATAATCATCTACCACGTTTGCTAAATGATAAGTAGGAAATCCATCAGATTTAAGAAGAACTTGATCATCGATATCGGCCCACGGACAAGTGATACGGCCTTTAATATGATCTTCATACACACATTCTCCCGTTAAAGGCATTTTGAGACGGATAACATAGGGAAGTTTTTGAATTTCACGCTGATGAATTTCTTCCGCACTTAAATTGCGGCACCGGCGATCGTAACCTTGTCGGCTCCCCAGCTTTGTTGCTAATTCACGCATTTCTTCTAGATCTGCTGGCGTACAAAAGCATTTATAAGCTCGCCCCTTGTCGATAAGCTCATAGGCATATTTTTTATAGATTTCGAAACGCTCGGATTGGCGGTAAGGACCATAAGGGCCTCCTATATCAGGACCTTCATCCCACTGGATGTTACACCACTGCAAGGCTGTATAAATGTTTTGCTCATATTCAGGACGGCTACGTGAGCGATCAGTATCTTCAATACGTAAAATAAATTTTCCTTGATGATGGCGGGCATAGATGAGGTTAAAAAGTGCCATGTAGGCGGTTCCAACATGGGGATCGCCTGTAGGAGAAGGAGCTATGCGTACACGAACAGTCATTTCTAAAATCCTTATTAAGTTAATCTATGATCGAAAGACTATTTTCCTTGATTGGCCCATAGAATTCAAGGGAAACTAGATGATCGAAATAGAGGAAGATGAGGGATGCACCTCTTAGAAGTGCCCATTAAGTAAAGATGTGCTAAATTTAATATAAACTCCGCACTCTAAGCTGAAGCTATAGTAAATATTTGGTGATTTTAAATGGTTTAAAGGATTATTGCATGAGAAGAATTACATCTTTCATTACATTATAAGCCTCTGTTAGCTGTAAGTCATTTTGACCAAACTCTGCCGGCTCCTCTTCATCAGCAATTTCTTTCTTTTTTAATTCCTTCAAAAAATTTTGATAATTAGGATTTTTTTCGATGCGATACTTAGCATTTTTGCGGAGTTGCTCCATAAAAGGTTGATAGGTATTTAGGCGAGGCTGTAGGTCATAACTGTAAAACATACGAAGCTGTTCTCTTTGAAAAAAAGGAACATCAGAAAGATCATCATTAAAGTTAGATTTTATTTGATCGTTCTCCAAAGGGTATTTGGCATACTGTTCTCCTAATTCCATTTCCGCTAAAGGTCCAGGGATTACAATATCTGAGGTGACTCCGGTCAATTGGGGCGTACGCCCGGAGACTGTGTAGTAGCGGCCTCGTGTAACTTTGTACTCGCCTTGGGGATTGACTGCATGGTTTTGAATAGTAGTGTTAAGAGTAAAGGTTTGAAAAGAACCTTTTCCGAAAGTATGATCATCTCCTACGATCATAGCGCGCCCATAATCTTGCAAAGTCCCGGCCACAATTTCAGAGGCAGAAGCGCTTGCTCGGTTGGTTAGGACCACTAAAGGGCCTTCCCAAACGCTACGTCCTTCTAATGCGCGTAAATGCTGGATTTTACCTGTATCGTCTTTGATAGAAACTACAATTCCTTTGGTAATAAAAAGGCCAGTAACCTCAACTGCTTGGGAAAGCAAACCACCTGAATTAAAGCGCAAATCAAGAATCACTCCTTTGACATGCTGCTCCCTTTTAATTTTTTTAAGTGCCTCAGCTAAATCACTTGCTGATGAGCTTTCCGGATCTTGATAAAAAGAGTAGAGCTTTAGATAAGCGATGACTCCATCCCCAAATGGCTCATAGGAAGATTCATAACGCGTGTCTTTTAGAACCACTTCTCCACGGTTAAGCGTTACATCTAGTTTTTCTTCTTTTATCTTATCTTCATTTTCAGGTGCTTCTCGAATCACTGTTAAAGTTACGGGGCTGTTTTCTTCTCCACGAATGAGCTCTACGGCATCCGCGATGTCTAGGCCCACCACAGATTCACCATTTACAGCGATGATGCGATCTTTAATTTTAAGCATTTTGTTTTCTGCCGCGGGACCTCCTTCAATAATTTTAATAATGCTAAAACCATTTAGATCATCTCTTAGTTGGGCTCCAATCCCAAAAAGACGCTGTTGTACATGAATCATGAACTGGGCTGCCTCATCGGGTGTAAAATAGGCAGTATGGCTATCTAAGGCAGAAGCAGTCGCTTTAAGAATATTGGCTAGTAAGAATTGCTCGTGTTTTAAAGTGTTTGTGTCTAGAATATCTTCTTCGTATTTTGCTTGACGTTTCTGGATGCGTTTAAGGGTTTTATCTTTTTGAGCAGGAGTTAATTTTTCCGAAGCCTCTATTTGCAAAGCTTTTATTCTTTCTAACCTAGCTAAAAGCTCTTTTTCTGTATGTGTCCATTTCATCTCTTTAAATTCATCTGTGCGTACCTGCTTAGGAAGGTTGCTTATATCAATTTTTTCTTCCAATGCCTGACGACGCTTAATGGCTTGAATCATGATCTGGTGAATTTGTTCAAATTGGCTAAAACTATTGCGATGATAATCTTGCAGAATCTGATCGAGTAAATGGCTAGAAGGATGTAACCATTGAGCAATATCAGATTCAATGAAATAACTTTTATTAGGATCAAGTATTTCGAGGTAGTTGTTTAAAGTTCTTTCAATGAGAACAGGTGTAAGCTCTTTATGAGAAGCATGCGTTTTCATAATTTCATTCAGCTTGGCTGATAGTATAGCAGGAGTTAAATTCGGTAATTTGCCTTCTGCTACTGAGAGGAAAGAGGTTAACAAATATAATAACAAAAATATGGCCTTTTTAACCCCAGACATCCTTTTCTCCTGATAAAAATCTAAAAATCCATTATAAAGGCTCGGCTTCTTTATTTCTATTTGTTTTTAACGCCTTGAACCTTAGCTGCCATGAGGTAAATAGCTAATAAAAAAAATTTAAATTCTATGTAAAGAAAAGCTTGATTTCAATTCTTTTTTATGCAATACTTTTGCCTTAAGTTAACGAATTTTAAGGCCTTTTTAGAAAACATTAAAATATAAGTCTCTGAAAATGTGAGCCAAGCCTCTTAAATTATTTAAGAGGTAGGCGCAGATGATCGCAAGACTAAAGAAAAATATCATAAATATATTTATCACAAATTATTAAACAGAAAATTTTGGAGATTAAAACCATGACCAAACCTAAGGATAATCAGAAGTTTGAAAATAAGTTGGTTTCAATTACCGAAGCCGCCAAACTTAACAAAGTAACGCGCCAAGCTATCTATGTGGCCATTAAATTAAATAAATTGAAAGCTAGCAAAGAAACTACCCGTTGGACAATCCATTTAGATGATCTGGAAGCTTATCGCAAGCAAAAGTATTCTCGTTCTAAATCTACTTTTAATGGTGAGTTGTTGTTTGATAATAATAAAGGATACTATTCGGTTAATCAGGTAGCTAAGATGCTGAGTGTCCCAGCGCAAAAGATCTATTATGCCACCCGTGTAGGTATGTTAAAAGCTCAACGTAAAGGTGCGGCATGGGTTATTCATGCACAAGACATGAAACAGTATGCCGAATCAGCTCTTAAAAAGAAAAATATCCGAAAAGCTGTTTAATTTTGCATCTTTTCAAAGGTATGCTCTAAAAAGTCTAGGTTATTCTCTACCTAGGCTTTTTATTATATGCTTTAAAAAGCTTAGTCTACATATTCAACTCTTTAAAAGGAGCCTTTCTACTTAACGATCAGGGTCTTCACAAAGTATCGGGCTGCATAAGAAGTAGCTAAAAAACCTATTATCTTCGATAAAAAGTCTTAAATTTTAAGCATGCTTTATACCCATCAATCTTTCGACTAAATTATCCTATGCTTTAGGATAAGCCGCTTCTTGTGTGATAAGCCGGGAATTTATAGTTTTCCTATGGCCGCACCTCTTAAATTAAAACCCTAATTTTTTTAAAGCCTCTGATTTAAATAGCTGCTCAAAATCTTTCCTCTATCTAATAAAATAAAAAAAGAAATAAATTTAAAATTCAAGCGATCAGTTTAAAGCTTAAAAAGCTGATTCTCTTTTTCTTCAGTTTTCTACTTGTTCCCCTATAAAATTTTGGTCATTTTAACTTAAGCTTGCAATAAGCGGGCAGAAAGCGTTCTTCACTTACTAGCTAGAGCTCATCTTATTTAATAGGCTTTTATCCTCGATTCATTAAGCGCCCGAGGCTGAATAGAGAATGCTAGAACAAGAAAACCTTAAATCGTCTCAATTTGCAAGAGAGAATGATGATGCTCAGCTAATAAAGCATTTTCTTTTTCCAGAAGCTCTTTTCCTGCAAAAGCAATCGTTGCTCCCTTTTGCCAGTTAGGAGCAATAAAAGTTCTTACCGCCTCTATGATCTCTTGTTTTGTTAATGTTAAAAGTTTAGCACGGAAGGCTTGCCGAACAGCTGCAGTTTTTCCTTCTCTTAGCCAGCTATATGCCAAATCAGCACGGCTGCCAGGGGAGATAGGGGCGTCCATTGCTTGAATCATTTCTAATTGAGCCTCTACTATGTCCTCTTCATCAAATTGTCCTTGAAGAATATGATTAATTGAGGCTTCAAAAGCATTCAATGTGCTAAAAATATTAGGATCTCGATATGAATAAAAATAGAAATTACCAGCCATTGCATTGCTGACAGCTCCTCCCCCATAGGCTCCTCCTTGTTCACGAATGCTTGCATGTAAAGTTAAATTATCAAATAAAAAGGCCGCAATGCTTAGAGCAGGCGCATGCTCATGAATATAAGGAACTGTGTTGAAAACTTTGCTAATGAAAGCCACAGGCGCAGAAATCGTGCGTCCCTGAGAAGCGATGGGAGAGAGGATGAAGTCTCCTTTCCAAGCTTCATAAGAATGAAGTGGCATATCTAGAAGACCATAAAAATTCTGGGCTTTAATCTCCGCATAAATTTTAGCATCGCAAGAAAGCACTAAGTGGGGTTGGTCAGTGGCTAAAAGCTTGTCTTTCATTTCTATAAGCTTTGCAATTAAGATTTCTTTATGGAGTTCAAAATTCAAGGCTAGCTCTTTGATTTTCCAAAAGTATTCTAGCCCATACCAGTGATTAGAAATATGAGAGGGTATACTAAGTCCTGCCGCAGAAAGATTAGTAGCATAGCGAAGAGAATTTTGGTTGATAGAGCTTTCTAAGGTTGTATAATGTTTTTGCAGAATTTCTTTCAAACGGGGGAGATCTTTAAAATCGGTAGAGCTAGCCATCTCCTGAAGAAGCTGAAAAAGCTGGGGTATTTTACGATAAAGAGCTTTCCCTTTTAGCGATAAGGTAGGTGATATTTTATTAAAGTCGTGGGCTTGAATGTTAAGAGATAGAAAACCATTTATTCCTCCTATATGAGCCTGGATGAATTCAAGATTTTCCATGTAATTTCTTCCACCACATCCCATTTGAGGCAGCAAAAGGGCAAAGAGGCGTGCGTAAAATAAATCCGCCTCTTCAATATTGGGTAAATTAAAAATTAGATCTGCATAGATGATGCGGTTTGTAAAGCAAGAATGAGTGAATACTTGGAAATTGCCTATCCTTTCTTGGTTTAATAAATAATCTTTACCATGTACAGGAATATCTTCTAAAGAAAGCTTGGGCAAAATATCTAAACATGCTTCCTCTTGGTCTTTTTGGAAAGCGGAAAGTTCTTTTGCTTGTTGCAATAGATGTTCTATCTCTTTAGCTGATAAAGATTGATGAATTTTATTTAGAACGGCTCTTTCTTGGTCCAGCTCTTGAGCTTCAAGCTCTTTGCTAGGCTCTAATATAAGGCGAACATAATGAGGGTTATCAATAAAATATTTGCGAATTAAGTTAGTTAAATAATGAGGGTTATCGATAAGATGCTGCCTTAGTCTGTCGAAAAGTGTATGAATCATAAGCCCTTCTTCTGGCTTAGCGCCGTGCTGTTTTAAAAGGGCTGCACGCATAAAAAGGGAGAGTCCGAAAGGAGATTGATCACCTGTGATTTCGCTACGGAAAAATTCTAACTGATGCATGGCATTTTCTATCGAATTTAAAGAAATTCCTTCCCTCGTAATTTCTATTAAAGTGTTTTTAATAAGGTTTTCTATTGTGCCTGCGCATTCAGGTTGGCAGCCTTTAAGAATGATTATAAAGGGTGCTTCGTGAACGTCTGTGTCTATATAGGCACTAGCCGTCTTGCATAAACCAGACTTTAGCAAGGCCATTTTTAAAGGAGACGCGTCCGTATCCATCAAAATAATTTCTACAATACTAAGCGCTAACAGTTCATGCTGCTCTAAAATGTGGCAAGTCAGCCATCCTAGCGCAAGCATCGTTTTATTTTCGGTGGGTTCATGGGAGGCAAGGGGATAAAATTCATGTACATAGTGGGGAGTAGAAAAACGAGGTTGGAAAGGAATGGGAGGTAAGGGAGAAGCTTTATTAGCCAATCTCAAAGTATGCTGAGTAATAAAATCTAAATGTTCCACAAGCGGTAAATTGCCGTAGAAGAAAAATAGGCAGCGACTGGGGTGATAATATTTTTGATGAAACTCTACCAGCTCATTATAACTCAAAGAGGGGATAATTTTTGGATCGCCACCTGAATTATATCCATAAATGGTATTAGGATACAGGGCTTGATTTAAAGCTTCACCTAGGCGAGACATCGGTGAGGCCATTGCTCCTTTCATTTCATTAAATACTATTCCTTTATATTCTAAAGGAGAGTGGGGATCTGTAGGATTGCTAAATTCAAGGCGGTGCCCTTCTTGTAGAAAGCTAAAGTATTTAAGGTTAGGTTTAAATACTGCATCGAGATAGACTTCTAAAAGATTATAAAAATCTTTAGGAACTTGAGAAGCAGCGGGATAACATGTAAAGTCCTGACCTGTAAGGGCATTCATATAGGTGTTGAGGCTCCTACGAGTCATCGCAAAGAAGGGATCTTTGACTGGAAACTTTTCTGACCCACATAAAACAGTATGTTCTAAAATATGAGCCACCCCATTAGAGGAATTGGGAAGCGTTTGAAAAGATAGACAAAAAAGGTTTTCAGGATCTTCATTTCCCAAATGCATGATTTGGGCGCCGGTAGGCGTGTGTACTAGCTCAGTTAAAAAACATTGAAGTTCGGGAATTTCTAGAGCTTTTGTAACTGTAAAATCAAGATATGTGTCCGCGACATGTTTAAGAGAAGGAGTTTTTTTTGCCATAGAGGGGCCTATAAATTTAAAGGTTAATAACCTTCTTGAGAGCCTATTTTATTTAAAGAGATGTTAAAAATGACCTAGGTATACCAGATTTCCACTTATAGCGCCAAGAGGCAAATTGCTTAGTAAAGTGTAATAGGTAAAAATTTATTTTTATGTAAATGCAAGAGAAAGAATGATGAATAGGTAGACCTTTGTCTATGTATTGCGGATAAACTTTTCGTGCTGTACTTGTAGTCTTTTTTTTTGTACTATGACTTTCCTATTATTGGGTTCATCTATGAAAAAAGTTTATCTGTTGCCTAATGTAATTACAGCCTTTGGCTTAACATGCGGTCTTTTTGTAATATTTAAGATTAGCATGATAACTCGTGGTGAAGTCTCTGTGCAAGCCTTGACGGAAGCGGCGGCTATCCTTCTCTTAGCAGCTTTTGCTGACTTATTAGATGGGGCTGTTGCTCGCGCGATGAAAGCGCAAAGCGAATTTGGAGGGTTGTTTGATTCGTTGGCTGATGCCATTACTTTCGGAGTCTGTCCTTCAGTTATCATTCTTAAAAGCTTAGCGTTATCTCCTGGCACCGAGCTCTCCTTTTTCCTTACCACCGGAGCCATGATTTATACAGTATGCGGAGTTTTGCGTCTCGTGCGCTTCAGTGTTCACAACCGCCCAAGCCCTGCTCTTAATGTTGGCTTTACTTTAGAAGAGAAACCAAAGAACTTTACAGGCCTGCCCATTCCCGCAGCGGCAGCAGCGGCAGTCTCAGGAAACCTCTTTTTAATATCCGAAGAATTCCATCATTTCATTTCCATAGAGGAAATAACCCGTGCATGGATTCTATTTTTTATGATGATTACTATCGGCTATTTTATGGTTAGCCGATGGAAATTTCCAAGTTTAAAAAATTTGCATATGCGTGTAGCTACTTTTCAAGTGGTGTTTTTTACTGTGGTGGCAGCTGTTTTCATTATTTATGGACTTTTGACCCATTTTTCTTTAGTTTTCTTTGCTTTATCTTGGATCTATTTGATCGTAGCCTGGGTATTATCGCTAGCAAGAATTATTGCAGGCAAAAAAGCTAAAGCTCTAGAGGATTACGAGCCGGAACCCGAAGAAGAGGAGGATGAAATCTAGTTTAATAAATTTTAGGTATAACTCGCTAAATTTACTCACCTTACGCAGGCATAGAACTCCTTTGTAAATTTTGCAGTTCTTGATAGGCCATCTGATTGGCTTTAAGGATTAACTTATATTTTAAAGCAAAGT
>NZ_JAEMUE010000010.1:0-29077 GCF_018342435.1 Neochlamydia sp. AcF65 | reverse complement strand
CTCCCAAACATCTTTATTCAGGCTAAAAAAGCTTAATTTCTTCTTTAAATTGCTTTATAATCCTATCTTGAAGGCTACCTCCTGCTCTAAAACTCTTAAATTTTAGCCTATTTTCATTCTCACTAACAAAAATTTTTGGATTTCTACTTTTTTAGCTTACCATTAAAAGGAAATTTACATTTTTTCTTTTTAAAATTGATGCAATGATGGAGTTTTTTAGGGTAAATCAGGTTGGACTAATTAACACTTTTAAAGCTATTCAATTGAAGGAGTAAAAATAAAAAGATTAATCCAGCTAGTCGTTAAAAGGGTGGGATTAAGCATCTAATGAGGCTTATCAATTTGCTCTTATGTTCTTGAATATAACTCTATCTTACTCTAGCTTATCTATTTCATAAACGACGTTAACGTTTGCTTTAATTTCAATGTCGCCTGGTTCTATAGGCGTCAGCTCCGAAGCCATAGTTTTAAGAAACATAGGAGTTAAAGATTGGGGAGATCTAGCAAGGGTATCGTTGAGGGAGATGGATAAAAGGCGGTTTAGTTTTACTTGGGCAGCCTCAGCCATGACTTTAGCATCAGCAATAGCATTCTTAGTGGCTTTGGCGACAGCTTCTTCCCAATAAACTCTTTCATCTTTTAAACTAGCATAGATGTGATCGATTTTATTGGCTCCTGCTTGATGAGCCGTGTCAATAAGAGCGCCGATCTCTTTAATTTTATCTGTCTTTATCTTAAGGGTATTAGAGACTTCATAGCCATTGATGGTAGGGCGCCAGCCAGCAGGCGGATTTTGAGGGGGAAGAGTATAGGTAGGTTGGATGCTAAATTGGCCTGTTTGGTATTCAGACTTATCAAAACCTTTTTTGTTTAGCTCTCGAATGATATTTTGCATTTTTTTAGAATTTTCCGCTAATACACTAGCGGCTTCTGCTCCCAAGTTAGTGACACCAATGGTTAAACTAATTTGGTCTGCTTGCTTATGTAAAACAGCTTGACCTTTCAGGCTCAATGTAGGAGCCTCTGCTGCCGTTGCAAATTCGCCTAAGAACAAGCAAAGTAATAGAGTTAAAACTTTAAACATCATCACCTTTCTTCCTAATTTCTAATTAATTAACCGATAGATCTTCAGGAATCATAGAAAGCGAGGCATATTTCCCTCCCATCTCTCGTAAAAGACTTTGCCAAAGTTTATCGGGAGGAGTATGAAAAATATGCTTAGCGTTGGCAGGATAGACGAACCATGTTTCATCTAGCAATTCTCTTTCCAATTGGCCTGCCCCCCAGCCGGCATATCCAAAGCAAAGATGGATATAAGGCCCATTCTCATCATTTAAAGACTCTTGTAAGAATTGTAAATCTCCACCCAGATAAATATCTTTAGTGATTTGTAAAGCTTGATGAGAAATATCTTTGCCCGTATGAAGAAGCATCATTTGGTTAGTTTGGACAGGCCCTCCTCCACGTATTCCTACACGTGGATTAGCTAAATGTTGGACGCTAATAATTTCTTCAGGCAATTCGAGATCCAAAGGTTTATTGATAACCAGGCCAAAAGATCCACTCGGGTTATGCTCGCAGATAAGAACGACGGCACGAAAGAATATGCCTTTATCGATATCAGGAGAGGCGATCAAAAAATGGCCTTTTTGTATTTGTGTATAGGGGATAGCTTCCATCACTCACCTAACTTAATCTTTTACACCATTCATAACTTGCACAGAATTGTTTGTAAATCTCTAAGTCTGTTCACTCTGGTTTTTTAGCATTCCTGTCTATAAGTTGTTGATTATACATCTTTAATGCCTCTTCAGTCTCAGCTACTCGTCTAAGTAGTTCTCGATAAGCTTTTTGGAACGCTTGATCTTCAAAAAGCTTACATTCTGATGCACTTCCATGGGTTTGCTCAGCCAAAGCATAGACCCGTGAGAGCGAAGTGTTGATTTGATCGATTTCTTGGTTGAAATAATTACGAAATTCTTGAGGGGTAGAGAGGGTGTATAAAAGGTTAAGGCGGCGTGCGCGAAGGCGTTGCCAGCCTTTATCCATATTGAATAGTAAGCCATAGTGGTTAATATCATTCATCATCGTTTCTCCTTTGCTTAAGAAGGAGTTAACTTTCAAATATAGCTGATCAGTCATCAACAATTTTCCTAAGGTTCCTTGCCCCTTTTCAACATAGCTTAAAATATTACTCCCTTTATCTGTAAGTAGGCGAAAGTTGTGGGAAGCTGCAGATAAGTTACTTAACATGCTCTCCACTCTTTCCCATGAGGTAAGGACTTTTTCAGTAAGCGCGTGCGTATTTCCTACCATTTGAGAAAGTTGTAACGGTTGGTTTAGAGCATGAGTGATAGAATTAACATTTTGGATAGCGATTCCTAATTTCTCTATAATTTTTTCTTCCGATATTTCATTGAAAACGGTAGAGATAGAATTAAGAGAGGTATCAAATTTCCCTGCAAGCTCTTTAAATTCTTTAAGGGTATCTTCCACACTACCCGCTTCAGAGGCATACAAAATCTCCTCATTCACAAGGCGTAAAGGTTCTCCTGCCTTGGAAGGAAGTGGAATAATGACGACGGATCTTTCTCCTAGAAGGCCGGAGGTACGCACAGAAATCTCATCGGTGCTAAAGACATTAACATTGGAATCTACATGCAGTACAAGCTCATAAACATAAATAATTCCCTGATACGGTTGACGAGATTCTATCGCATCTTTTATCTCGTGAATAGCGGCTACTTCACCGACAGGTTTACCAGCAAATGAGACTCGGGTGCCTACTGAAATTTTATCAATATTAGGGAAACGTACACGCAGCACCCGCTTTTCATCTCCTAAGGAAGGGTGTAAAAACATTAGAGCAAACACAATGACTGCCATAGCGGTGACAACAAAAATTCCTATCATAATATTTTTCAATGGATCGGTCATAATGATTTTATTTGCTCCAGATTTTTATAATTAGAGGAAGGCGAGTAATCGCGAGTGACGATAGCGTTTTCAAAAAAGGCATTGATTAGGGGATCATCAATTTTAACAAAGTTCTCTTTAGAAGCTATATGGATGAGTTTTCCATCATGATGGAAAGCCAATCGATCACCTACTTCCATAGCAGAATGAATGTCATGGGTGACCACAATACTAGTAGCTTTTAGTTCATGTTTAGTAGTATTGATTAATTGATTGATTTGCTGGGCTGTAATAGGGTCTAAGCCAGTAGTAGGTTCATCATAAAGAATTATTTTAGGCCGATAGATCACTAAGCGAGCTAAAGCCGCTCGTTTACGCATTCCTCCCGATAAATCAGAAGGCATGGCCTTTTGCTTGCCCCTTAATCCCACTATTTCAAGAGCTTCTGCTACGCGTTGCTGTATTTCTCTCTCATCCACTTCTTTTTCATGCTGCCGCAGATAAAAAGCGGTATTTTCTCCGACATTCATGGAATCAAAAAGAGCAGCGCCTTGAAATAGCATGCCTACTTCTTTGGTTACCTTTAGCTGCTCATGTTGGCTAAGAGAATGAAGAGCTTTACCATTGATGTTAATTGTGCCTTGATCAGGAAATTCAATGCCCATAATCTGGCGCAAAAGCACGCTTTTGCCTACTCCCGATCTTCCCAGAATAACTAGCGTTTCGCCTTCATAGACCTCTAAAGTGAGACCTTTAAGGACTTTTAATGCGCCATAGGATTTGTGTAAATTTTGAACTTCGATGATCGCCATTTAAATTCCTTTAGCTTGCAAAGTATTCGATGTAAGCATAGGAGCTATTTAAGGCTACGGTGATTAAAAAGTTGGCGACTAGAATCACAGAATAGCAGATGACCACGCTGTTGGTCGTTGCTCGTCCTACTCCCGCAGCTCCTCCACGCGTGGTCATGCCGCGATAACAGGAAATGGTGATGATGATCACGCCGAAAATAAAAGCTTTTGCCAATCCGCTAAAAAAATCGAAAAGCTCAATGTTGACTGGCAAGGGATCAATAAAAGATGTGGAAGCCATTCCATAGTAATAGACTGCAATAAAGTAGCCTCCTAAAATTCCGCATAAGCAGCTAAAAATGGTAAGCAGGGGCATCATGACTAATCCAGCGATAAAACGAGGGGCCACTAAATAACGTAAAGGATTCACGGACATGGATTTTAAAGCATCAATTTGCTCTGTTACCCGCATAGTACCTAATGTTGCACACATCGAGGCACCTACTCGGCCTGTGATCATGAAAGCTGTAAGCACGGGACCTAATTCTACCAGCATAGATTTGGTGACCATTAAGCCTGTTGCACTAGCAAGCCCTTTATCGGAAAGCTGAAAATAAGCTTGTGCGGCAAGCACCATGCCAGTAGAAAAGCCGGTGATGCCCACGACCGGTAAAGATAAAACTCCGATTTCATACAGTTGGTCGCGAATTAAAAACCATTGAGGAGGCTTGCGCAAGCTTACTGCAATCACTGAGGTAATAAATACAATATAGTCTCCTAAAGAGGCTAAACTGCGTCCAATGGGCGAGCCCAAAAGCCAATGTTTTGACATGCCATACAACTCATCATAAAAAAAGCATTCTATTAGAAAACAATCTTTAATGAAAAGCATAACCTTTAAAGAACGAAAAGCCCTGGCACACAGGAAAAAAATTAACTTAAGGCAAGCTTCTTAAAAAAACTTTCTAGCTTATATCAAAAAGGCTATAAAATTTAGCTTTTATTGCAGTAGCCTTAACTTCTTAAATTTATTTATTTAACCTTCTGAAAATTTTATTTATAAAAGTCTTGCCTTTTCATAACAATTTTTTTCCTTAACTTAAGGGTTGATACTCGCTAGAGTTGGCGAAAAAAAATCAGCTATTAGAAAAGCAGCTTTTTTGCTATCGCATTGATAGGTTTAAAAGGTTAGAGGCTAATAGTCGCGCTTCCATTTAAGCTGTAGCTGAGCGCTTGAGTCATCTCCAACTTGTGCGCGTGCCTTGATGTTACGCCATAGATTTGCTTCTACGCTAATCTCGTTAACTTCAGAGGTAATGCTTTTATTAAGGGAGACAAAAACTCCACGAGAGATATACTTGCCCACTTGTATGGAAACTTCATTAGATTCTTCGCCCTCTGATTTGTTAATATCTATGCGGTCTAAGCCGATACTATCCCGAATTCTAGTGAGTACATCAGGGCCTTTGTTGCCTTCTTTGCTTAAATTACTTATCGATTGAGAAAGTTCAGATCCTTGGAAAGGAGTAATGTCGGTGACGCCTCTTCCAAAAAGTATCCAGGATAATATCTCTCGTTGAGACATAGGAGGATTAGAACGAAAGGCTATGGAGGGGTTTTTTACAGAGCCCTTAAGGATAACTTCCGCCACCATTTTACCTAAATCTTTACTAGCAATCACATAAAGATTGGTTTTTTTATCCGGCTCTCCTGCAAAAGAAATAGTGCCCTCTTTAATATCAAAAGTTTTTCCATTAAAGTTGTAGTCTCCTTCAATGATTTTAACATCTCCAAAAAGCTGAGGGGCCTGAGGGGTACCTTTCACTTTAATTCCTCCTTGCCATAGGCTAGCAAGTGCTTTGCTTTTAATGGCGGTATTAGGAGCTATATCAATTTGCATATCCAATTCTACAGGCCAGGCAGGTTGAGAAGAGTTAAGGAGGGGGGATGTCTCTCCTTCAGGAACATTAATATATCTAACGTCGACAGAGTAGGCGAGTGCGGGAGCTTGTTCAGGAATAGTAATTTGCAGGGAATCAGTTGTAAGATGACCCGTTACCTTGGCTTGACGGGCATTACCTTTAATAATGGCTTCGCCACTAGCTAGGGCTTTAGCAAAGTCAAGGTTTAACAGTTTAATATGTGCTAGTTGGAGATTGAGTGTGAAGGGAAAAGCTAACTCTTTTTTTAATTCTAGCCTACCGCTCCCACGGATCGCACCCTCATTCATATCGAAAGCTTCGAATTCCTGAAGAGTCAGTATTTTATTATTTGCTTCAATTTTAGCATTGAGATGATGAAAAGCCGCCCCGGTAGTCGGACTTTCAAAAGAACCATCCTTAATAATAATGTCTCCGCGCGTATGAAGGTCATTAATTGAACCTGTAACATCTAAAGCGATAGAAGTATGACCTGATATAGAAGAAGACTCTATCTCAAATAAAGGCAAAAAAGGACTAATTTCCCCTTCAGCAGCAAGATGAACCAACAAAGAGTCATGCTCGTTTATTTGAATGTCTAAAGGATTAATAGAAAGGTGAATAGGTAATCTAGCATCTATTTCAATAGGTTTTTGGGTAAGGCCTATGATTTGAGCAGAAGCTGCCATGTGGTTTTCTAAAATAGTTCCTACTATACGGGCTTCTAAAGAGGTGGGAGAGTCTAAAGGATCATCGGCTAACCTTATTTGCGATAGATGGGCACGTAGATGACCTTTTAAATTTTCTGGATTGCCTAATAGATCAATCTCACCTTGTAGATAACCTACTAAAGGAGCTTGTAAATGAAGAGGATAAAACAGCTCTGCTGGCAAATCTTGAAATTGAAAACGGGCGGCTGCATAGGCATTTTCTTTTTGGTGCTCGAGAGTAAAAAATAAATGACCGGTGCCTATCCGCAACGATAAAGGAGAAAGTTCAAAGAAATTGTTATATCTAGTAAAAGTAAAAGCTTTTTGCAAATGAAAAGGCTTTTTTTTCAGTTGTCCTTGAAAAAGTTCTATTTTTACGGCAAGCTCCTCACTATTTAATTTCCAGAAACCGTGGGCCTGGGCCGCTAAAATACTCTCCTCATCTTCTTGAATGGATATCCTAAAAGGCCAATAATCTTTCGTCATCTCCACTTTTGTCTCAGCATTTAATCCTATAAGGGCTCCACTACTGCTATAAGCTTTCGTGGCTTTTAAATGCAGATCTGCTTGAGGAAGGCTGAAAGCATTCGTTATATTCCCAGAGAAAATAGCTTCTTCTAAATAAAAATTGTCATAACGTGCTTTGCCTACCTGCCAGGCAAAATCCATATTTTGTAATTCTTTCTTATCTTCTAATGGTCTTGTATCGTAAAACTTTAAGGACAAATTGCTAGAAGTTAAGAGATCGATATTTAAATATTTTTGCAGCAAATAGCTGTTTTTTATGGAGGCTTCTAGATGACCAATAAGCGTTTTAGTCTCTAACTTATAATGAAGATTTCCGGTTAACTTTTCATTCCCATATTCGGCATAAATATCTTTTAAGTGGATCTGTTGCTCGTTCCATTGCCATGGATTATCTATTTTAAATTTCAACTGGTTGTAGATAAAACTTAAAAAAAGTTGCCCTTTTAAAGCCTGTTTATTTGTTTTAATAAAAGTAAATTGTCCTTCTACATCTTCTAAACTTTCATTGCCAACTTTTAGATGGTCTGTCGAAACTTTGAGCTCGATAATAGGATTGATGACCGTACCCGCAAAAGAGCTGATGAATTGCATAGAGCCTTCTATAGGAAAATCTAAAGGATTTTTCCAGCGTGAAAGGTGGGCTACCACTCCCTTTAGCTTGCCTGCCTCTATTTGAAAAGTCGAGGTATTAAGTAAAAGCTCACCTTCAACTTGCAGAGGTCCTATATGGCCCGCTACTGAATGAACATTTAGCCAGCCATCTGGATGGTAGACATATTTTCCGAATATATCCTCAGAGGTTGATTCAATTATTTTAATATCTTCTATCGCGCTGCATTTAAATTGCCCCTGGTAAGATTGATCAGCAGTAAGGGTTCCTCCTAATTCTAGAGCGGCATCATGAGCCAGCTCTAAGCCTAGCCATTGAAAAAGAAGGCTTTGTTTAGGGGCGAGCAGATCTAAATGATAGGTAAAATGGGAGGAGCCTTGACAAGAAAGATTGAGGCGCATTCCTTCTTGATTTAAAGCTTCTTTTTTTAAGGATAGATTGACATGAGCGATATGATTTTGAGGACGAAAAGTTAAAGAGCCAGAAAGATCCAAAGGAAAAAGCTGGGTAGGAAATTCAGGCGGCAAAAGAGGAGTATCAATCGTAAGATTTTCAATAGAAAGGTCTGCAAAATGAACATTGTAAGGAAAGATTTTCCAAGAGAGCTTAGGCTTGTCAGCAGGAGAGTTTAATGAGGGAGGCGGGTAATCTAAGAGATGCACATGGTTTAAAGAGACTGCCCGTAAAGCAAAAGTTTTGCTGAGTAAGCGCCAATAGGGAATGGAAAGCTTAATTTCATCTATTGTCAGCCAAATCGATTGGTTGTGCTTAATTTTAACCTTATAAGCAACCCAGTTAAAAGGCAGGGGGAAAGCCAGCTCCTCAATCTCTACTTCATGGCCTGTTTTTTCATGAATGATTTCCGTTAAAAAGGAAAGGATGGCCTTTTGGGCGTGAGAAGTTTGTAGATAACCCCATCCAGCTACAAATATACACATCAGCCCCACTAGAAAAACACATAAAACTTTTTTCATATTAAAATGCCTGCCCAATGCTTAAATAGACTTGAAACTTCTCGTCAATATGATATCTACGGTGTAAAGGAACGGCAAGATCTATCCTTAAAGGACCTACAGGAGTGTTATACCTTAAACCAATACCGGCAGATTGTAGGATCTGTTTGTTGAATTGGGGTAAATAATTTTTAAAGACATTTCCAAAATCATAAAAAATTACCCCTCCCCATGTTTCTGTGGCTCGCCAGCGTCCTTCTAAAGAATAGATCATCATAGAACGCCCGCCTATCGGTTCATTATCATGTAAAGGGCTAACTGTCATGAAATGATAGCCCCGCAAAAGATTTTCATTTCCTGCATAAAAGCGTTCAGAAGGAGGTATGGTATGGCGTTTTTTTCCAAATATCGAGCCAAAAGTTCCTTTAGCGGCGAAAACAAAGCGTTTATCCGCGGTAAGAGGAAGATAAATAAAACCTGTAAAAGTATTAATGCAATAGGCAAATTTGGGATGCAGAATCTGTAAAGAAGGGATGATTTTAACATGGAGGGCCAGGCCTTGCGTGGGATCTAAAATATTATTAGTTTTTTTCCAACGCAGCTGGAAAGGGATTTTAAACAAATTAAAATTTCCATTGTTATCAGAATGCGTATCACGTAAACGTTTAAACATCCCTCCATACGAAAGGCGTGTGTAATCATTAAGCTGCCTTTCAAGAATACCTGAGACACTAAATGAGGAAGCATGAAAACCCTTAGTCGTTTGGCGTTGAAATTCTGCCAGCCAGATAAGATCCTGTTTTGAGCGTTGAAAGTCAGGAATAACGTAAGCTAAAGTTCCTTCTTGGAGGCGTTGAGCCATTAATGCTTTAAAGCTAAGCTTTTCACCGCGGCCTCGAATGTTTCGATGTTCCCATTCACCTAAGATCCCTATGCCATCGTCGGTAGAATATCCTATACCTGCCGCAATGCTACGATGTTTTCCTTCTAATACTTCTATTTCTATGGGAAGTAAGCCTTCTTGTGAAGCACTATCGAGGTGAGTAAGGGAAATAGAGCTAAATAGGCCGGTAGCTTCTAAGGCACCGTGAGTTCTTTCAATCGGCGTAGGATGATAGATGTCTCCTAGGTGCCAGGCAATCTTTTTACTAACAAATTCGGAAGAAACGCGCTGGAGGCCCAAAAACTTTACTTCTCCAAAATAGCATTTAGGCCCTGTATTGACCCGAAGGACCACATAAATAGAGTGGGTGGATTGATCGGCAATCACTTCGCGATCTACAATTTTTGCTAGTGGATAGCCCTCTCTTTCTAACTTTAATATTAAAAGCTCTTCGGCATCAAGAATACTTTTAGGAAAGGCGGGACGCCCCAAGGTGAGGCCTAGCTCTGCTTTATCCCCATCAGTATAGAGAGAGGTTAGATCACTTTTAAGGTCTGAAGGGAGAATTTCAAAGCTGGCCAAAGGATAGATGGGCCCGGTATCAATCTTAAAAACTACTTGGGCTGTCTGCTTGTTAAAGTTAACTTCCACATTTACTTTAGCTTGGTAATAGGCTTGGCTATGAAGAGCCTTAATGAGAAAAGGCAGATCTGCTTCAGCACGCCTCCTTAAGCCGCGATTAGTAGAAGGAGGAGAGTTTTGCAGCTCTACAGTTTTAGAGATCGTTTGCAGTAAAGAGAGAGTTTGCTGACTAGAAACCCCCTGAAAAACTACCTGATAAGCTTCGATGGCATATAAAGAAAGGTTCAAAATCACTATAAACATGATCAGGCATAGTATTTTGAAGAAAGAGGCGATCATGCTTTTAAAGTCCTAATTTTCTATTATCCAGCAATAAGGTAAGTATTATTGCCTGATTCTAAATTTTCAACAAGAAAAGAGTCATTTATTTTTGCAAAATAGATTGACTATCAACTAGTTGTTGATCCTTCTTTTCAAAGATTTTTGTAGCCCATAAAGAAAAAAAGAACAAAGGTAGAGAATGGCATGTTTTTTGCTATTAAATAAAAAGTGATGTATGTTTTTTTAGTTTTATTAAGTGGATTTTTTAACTAATTATTATTATAATATAATAATATTAATGGGGGAGATGTATGTCAATTTCTAATGGATTACCTCATTGGCAATCTACCTATCCTTCACGAGAGGGAAATACAGAGGTTAAAAATACTTCTTCATCGCGAG
The DNA here is from genome assembly GCF_018342435.1 of Neochlamydia sp. AcF65. Classification (NCBI taxonomy): domain Bacteria; kingdom Pseudomonadati; phylum Chlamydiota; class Chlamydiia; order Parachlamydiales; family Parachlamydiaceae; genus Neochlamydia; species Neochlamydia sp. AcF65. The sequence continues at coordinate 18,462 of NZ_JAEMUE010000010.1, read as the reverse complement.
GAGCTATTTTTATAGGGGAAAGAGGGAAGGTAGATCAAGCTGTGCACCAGTTGGCAAGGGCAAATAAATTAAGTGTAGTGGCAGCTGAAAAGCATAAGCCTTTTCAACGCTCTTCCCTTCCAACCGCTAATCCTTTGGTAAAAAGAGTATATAAGCGGACCATTAAATCTACTCCCTCTTTTACTGCAAAGCAAAAAACCCCTCCTAAACCAAACTTTATGTCTTCCAAAGAGCCTGGCTTATATAAAGGTAAGAGGATCTCCTCTTTAGGCTCACAAGAAGATAAAAACATTGATAACATTGCTAAGAGCCAATTTAGCTCTTTCTCTTTTAAGCGAGTATGGGCAGGTTTGCAAAAGATCGGCTTAGCATTCAGGGCGGCTCTTATTATGGCAAGCTCGCCTCTTTTCTCCTTTATTAAATCGATCAAGGCCGCTGTCTTAAATTTCCTCCATAGACAAGACTTGCCCAGTGACTTAACTAAGTCTCATTCCTTTAAAATTAAAAACGACGAGAGAACATTAGAAGGTGAAGGCTTGCCCACTGACTTAGCAAAGTTTAATTCTTTTAGTATTAAAAATGACGAGAGAACATTAAAAGATATTAGTGAAATGATTGGAGGCAAAGAAGTAGATCATCAACTTAGCGATTTAAAATTCGATGATCTGTCTGTTGGAGTCCAATTACCTACTCAATTTTCTTTAGACTTACCGCGTGCTGATAATTTTGTTATTAACGGCAGAAATATGTACCCCCGTACAGAAAAAACCGCAGAGGAGGTAAAAAATTGTGGAGAAAAAATATATGAGGTCTTAGGAAGAGAAGAAACCTTGGTAGTGGGACGTTTTTTTCATCAATCTTGCACCGTGGGGCTCTTGCACAAATTCATTCAGAAAATGGAAAAGTTTAATAATACAAATGAAAAGAATAATAGGTATGCATATGGGCAAGCACCTGGAGGAGAGTTTAATATTAATGTGCATAAGGGGATCGCTCACTTTTCTTATAAGCTCACTTATCAAATTATGAGAGAAGAGGATCCCGAGACTATCATGGCTTATTGCGGAATGGAAACAAGAATTAGCCTGCCTCTTGAAGAATTAAAAAATTTAACTCGCTTAGATCTAGAGAGTTCGGAAGGGCAAGAGCAAGAAAAAGTTAAAGAGCTTGCTCCTAACTTGCAGGCTACGATTGCCTGTACAAAGTTTTATGCAACCCTTGAAGAGGCTCATGAGGCTAATAAAATTCCTAAAAAAGAAATAAAGGAATAATCCCTAGCGCATGATAAAAAAGATTTGGTTTAAGCCGTATTCAACTCAACCGAATTAGCCTGCCTAGCTTCTAGCCAGGCGATTCAGTGTCCTATCCTCCTAGTGGCAGATCATAAGCTTATTTCCCCAAAGGATCATAAGCGTATCGGTAGGTTTTAAAACTTCTCAACAAATTTACGATCACTTATGCTTTTTTTACTCATCTTAAGGTGTAAGAAATGCTTGCTCGCCCTAAAAGCCAAGAAATTTATAGACGTCTTTGCGAAGTGATCCCAGGGGGAGTCAATTCTCCTGTGCGTTCTTGTCAAAATATGCATCAACCTCCTTTAGTGGCGGAACGTGCTTGGCAAGATCTTCTCTATGACGCGGATGGGCATGCCTATATCGACTATTGTGGCTCTTGGGGAGCTCTCGTTCACGGCCATGCGCATCCCCTAATTATAGAAGCTGCGCAAAGACGCATGGCTTTAGGCTCTACGTTTGGTATTACGACTTCAATCGAAGAAGAGCTTGCTCGCTATGTCATCACGCTCATAAAATCGATAGACAAAATTCGCTTTGTCTCTTCAGGCACAGAAGCGACAATGAGTGCCATTCGCCTAGCAAGGGGCTACACTCAACGCGAATTAATTATTAAGTTTGTAGGAAATTATCATGGTCATGCGGATTTCTTTCTCGTACAAGCTGGCTCAGGGGTGGCAGGCTTCCTACCGCAAGCTTCCTCGCAAGGCATTCCTCCTGAGATAGTTCGCCATACAATTTGCTTGCCATATAATGACATAGAAGGGTGTCGCCAAGTGATGCGCGACTCTAGAACCCGAGAACGCATTGCTGCTGTGATCTTAGAACCGATTGCAGGCAATATGGGCGTGGTTCCTGCTACGCAGGAATTTATCCAAATGTTACGCCAAGAAACTTCTGCGGCAGGTGCTTTATTAATTTTTGATGAAGTCATGACAGGTTTTCGGGTGGGGTTAAAGGGAGCGCAGGGCTTGTATGGCGTGCGTCCTGATCTGACCACTTTTGGTAAAATTATTGGAGGGGGTTTTCCTGCGGCTGCTTTTGGAGGGCGTCGTGATATTATGGATTGCTTGGCTCCTTTAGGGCCTGTTTATCAAGCGGGAACGTTATCGGGAAATCCTGTAGCTATGGAAGCTGGTTTACAAGCTCTAAAGCTATTAAATCAAGAAGGTTTCTATGAAGAGCTGCTACGTAAAGCCAATCTTATAACTAAGCCTATTCAGGAATATCTTTTAAGCACAGGCAAGCAGGCTTGCATTCAGCAGGTAGGCTCCATGTTTACGCTGTTTTTTGGTTCTAAAAAAGTTACCCATTTTGGTGATACCAAGCTGTTGGATAACGACATGTTTGCTCGTTTCTTCCGCTATTTATTTGCAAATGGCGTCTATATTCCCCCCTTGCACATTGAGGCATGGTTTGTGTCTCAAGCGCACAGGGAAGAAAATCTAATCAAAACGCGTGATCTTATTTTAAGATTTTTAAAAAAGGAGATGCCTTGATCTTAAAAATAGTTAAGAAGCAAGGAAATTTTCTGCTTTTTTACTCTAAATGGTCCGAGGTTGATTGCCTGAGGCCTTTACAATGACTCTAGCCATTCGATTAGGTATATAGTGATAGGGTAAAATCTCTATATCTACAATGCTAACCGTCTTGAAATCAGCACCTTTTTGAATAGCAGCTTGAATAGCTTGTTGCTGTAACTCTTCTAAGGTCTCCTGGCGATGTTCTAAAGAAACGACGGTATCAATAGTAGCCGAAATGGTAGCAAGGGCAGCACCAAAGGCATTGGCATAATGAGCATAGGGAGGAATAATAAAGCGCCCGTCAAAAAGATGTTGCGGCAATAAAGCAGAGCCCCCTCCAATCATAATCACAGGTAGGGAACGTTCTTCAGGCCCAATTTTTGAGATAAGCTCATAAATCTGTTTGACCACTTCATCGATAACTGCTTTACAACCTTTCCTAGGTAATGTTACGTTTTGGGGGCGGGCACCCGCAATATCTACATAGCCTAAAGCTAGGGCGATATCTGTCAGAGTCAATTGCTTTCCTCCAAAGCTGAGCGATTGCAAGAAAGTTTTATTACCGCAGCTTTTAGGGCCAATATGAATTTTCTCTTGGGTAATTTCGATCTGGCTGCCTCCTCCTAAAGCTATAGAATATACATCAGGCATAGGAAAATTTAAAGTAACTCCTCCTATGCATGAATTATTAAAGCAGCGTCGCGGAATGCCTTTACGAACGATTCCAATATCCGTGGAGGTGCCACCGATATCAATAACAATAGCATCTTCTTTTTGGGCTAGCCGTGATCCTCCAATAAATGAATTGGTAGGGCCGGCTGAGATGGTAAAGATAGGATATTCATTAGCGTTTGCCAAATCCGCTACACTTCCATCGTTTTGCGTAATCCAAAGAGGACAAGCTATGCCAAGATCCCCACAAATAGCCACTAAATTTTTAAACGCGGTAGGCATGACCTGCTTTAAAGCAGCATTTAAAATGGTGGAGTTTTCGCGTTCAATAAAGCCTGCTCCACCAATTTGATGGGAAAGAGAGATAGGCAACTCGCCCTGCGTCATCTCTTGCGCAATTTCTTTTACCAATAGCTCGTGATGAGAATTTAATGAGGCATAGACGCCAATAACCGCTAAGCTTTCAATGTTTTTTTTCAACAATTCTTTTAAAGCCGCTCTAATCTCCGCAGGATTAATGGGTGTGATAGGATCGCCATGGCATTCAAAGCCTCCATTGATAGTAATGGTATCCACATACATGCTTTTTTTAAGAGCAGGAGGCCATAGTAAACAACTAGGTAGAGATTGAGGGTGATGCCCAGCAATGCGAATCACTCCTACGCGGTAAAGATTATCCTGTTGATGAATGGCATTGGCTACCTGAGTAGTTCCTAAAAATATCCCTGTAATATCTTCACGAATAATAGAGGCTTCATCCAGGATTTGCTTTAAAGCTGTTTTGATGCCTGTATTTAAGTCGGGAGTGGTAGCAGTTTTTGCACAGGCAATCACCTCGTTATCAGAGTCTACAAGCACCACATCTGTGTTAGTTCCACCAATGTCGATGCCGATTTTATATTTTTGATTTATTTTCATGTAGTAATACTTAACACGCTGCTTTTTGGGCGTGCTTTATGAATGGGTTTATAATCGGTCTCATAGCCAAATTTTCTAGGACCTACCAAGGCAAGCCCTTGAGGGGTGGTCCAAATATCTGGAGCTGGAAGGGCTATCAAATTAACTCGTAGGCCATATTGGAGTAATTCACTGGTAATAGGAGCTCCTGTTTCTTGCTCTAGCAGCATTAAGATATCAGGAGTGGTAGCAATGATTTTACTATTAATTTTTGCTAATAGATATTCATTTTGAAAAATAAGCTCTATTTTATCTTTGGCATTCTGAATGGTAATGGAGCCTTGAAGAAAACCTTTGGAGATTTCGCGATCTATATCCGTAATTTTTCCCGAGCCAATGAAAATACCTTTGCAATGGTTTAAAATAGCTTCTAAGGGATCTTCTCCTTTTTCTTTTGCCGAGCGGTGAGCTTTTCCTAAGTTAATAGCGCGCGAGATGCTATTAGGTACCGTGCATTCACGGGCCCTAGCACCGGTAATAGGATAAAACGCAAACGCGGCTATTGATCCCATCGCAATGGTAGCGCTACGTCCAATTTTTTCTAAAGCAAAGGTGTTTTTAGCATGGATAACTACAGCGTTGTCTAAGCTATCACTAATAAAGCCAGGGTTAGGAGAAACCCCATAAAGGTGACCGGAACTCATCTGAGCTTCCGGGAAGGCACGTCCCATCATATCCGCATCCAGTACCGGTAATCCCATCTGAAGACCCGTGATAATAGGGGTAAACGCGTTGTGGCCCCCAATCTCAAAAGGCATGATAGCGGTAATCTTTTTATTTAAGTTTTTTTCTACAATCTTAAATAGCTCAACATAATCACGTCCAGTAACAATTTTTTCCATTTCAACAGTGGGGGCTCCCATAAAACCTATGGGAATAACAAGAGCCTCAGGCTTTAAATCGGAGTAGTTAAGAATTGAAAGGGAAGCTTTTTTTTCCATCTCATAGCGGGCCATCATGTAAGCATAAGTAGAATCACCTCCTCCTCCTGATCCTAAAATCGCGCTTCCAATGGCTAAGTCATCTAAGTTTTGCAATGTTAGCTTTTTCACTATATTTCCTTTGAATTAAAACAAAAAATGTACCTAAGGATGAGCCAATCGTGGCATCTAAAACGGGAATAGAGGTTAAAGAAACCCCATTTAGACTAGAAAAGCCCATGGCTAATCCCAACATCCAAGCAAGAAAGTGGCAAAGATAATCGTTAGAGGTCACGGTAAGCTTTTTCACTTGCTCAATAAGATAACGGGTAATAATCACACTGCCCATGCTGGCGACAAAAATTCCCATCACATCCAAAACGATGATAAGATGATTGAGAAAATTGAAACAAGACAAGAAAGTGCCTACGCTTCCAAAAAGTAGAGTCCTTAGTTTTTCTGATTTGATCTTTAAAAGCGGCTCTAAACAGACGGCACCTGAGTATAGATTAATGTTATTTGTGGTCCATCCGGCCAGGATAAGAAATAAAGCTACCCATAAATTCCAAAAATTTCCATTGGATCGTTTTAAAACATCTAAGATTGTTCCTCCCGAGCTTCCGGCAGCTAAGTAGACGCCTACAATTTCTAGAATAGGGAGGGCTAGCACGAAAATGATGGAAATGCTGATAAACCCGTCTTTACTTGTTTTAGCATGGCGATAATAGGTAGGTAAATCGATCACAAAGGCAATAGCTAAAGCGATAACCATTGAAATGCCGGCGAAGGAGAAAGGTACAGAAGAAACCGATGGGGGGGCATCATCAACAGTGAAGAAAGCATAGCCTAAGGTAAGGATTAAAAGAGGCAGGCTAAGATTGGATAGAAAATTAATGGACTTGATCCCATAAAGGGCAGCCATGGTAATTAAACTGCCGAGCATAAGATTGGATAGCACGCCGGGCAAAGCCTGGTTTTTATCAAGTGCTAATAAGTCAAATACACTTAAGCTCATCATATTGAGCTGGATAGCGAACCATCCGACTAACGATACACACATCGTTAAGGCAAAAAAAGTTACTCCTGTTTCCCCAAAATATTCGGTAGCATTTAAAGGTGTAGTTTTTCTTTTCTCGCAGCTCATCTTCGTCGTAGCTAGACCTAAAAGAAGTAAAATGGCATTTCCCAAGATGATAGCGGCAACAGAAGAGGCAAAACCGTAAGTTTGGTAGAGTGTTTGCCCAATAACGATGACAGGCAAGCAGATAACGCCACCAATTTGAATACTTGATAATTGCCACCAATTACGTTGATTATCCATATGTTTATCCCTCAAATAATTTAAAAGAAGTCTTATAGTGCAAAGACTAGTTTCCAAACAATATAAAAGAAATTTTTGTTTTTTTGAAGAAGCAAATCATGAGGGGCTTTGATTTAGCTAAATGTATGAGTAATCGGCTCTAAAACTATAAAGCAGCTACACAGAAATCTCCTTAGGCTTTGCTCTAGCAATTTTTAAGGAGCAGGTTAAATATCTATCATGGTATAGAGTAAAATCAAGTATAAAAGTGTGGAGTTGGCATGGCAAACATGATCTATCGTTCTCATCCCTGGCATGGCCTTTCTTTAGGGCCTCTGATGCCTCAAATTGTTAATTGTTATATTGAAATCGTGCCTACGGATACGATAAAATACGAACTTGATAAAGAAACCGGGATCCTAAAAGTCGATAGGCCTCAAAAGTATTCAAGTGTGTGTCCCAGCTTATATGGATTGCTACCTAAGACCTATTGCGGCCATCATTTAGCTAGTTATTGTATGCAAAAGACTGGTCTTAAAAATATTGAAGGCGATGGAGATCCTTTGGATATCTGCGTGTTCACCGAAAAAGTCATTCCTAGAGGAGACATTATTTTAAAAGCCATTCCTATTGGTGGATTTCGATTGATAGATGGAAATGAGGCAGATGATAAAATTATTGCTGTGATGGCAGACGATTTGGTTTATGGCAGCCTGCAAAATATTCATGAATGTTCGCCAAGCTTAATTGAAAGGCTACGTCATTATTTTCTAACCTATAAAGATTCACCCGAAAGGACGTATAGCACTGTCCAAATTACTCATATCTATGATGTTAAAGAAGCCCATCATGTGATTAAACTCGCTCTTCAAGACTATGAAGATAAATATGGATCTGCTTCCAAGTCAGAAAATTTTTGGTAAAATAGTTGTCATACCCATGCAAAAGTATGTATAGAGAATGAATCCTATGAGAGGGCAATCAAGAGCAATTTTATTGAAAAAGGTGGCAAGAATGGTTATTGTAAAAGCGAAGAGCACTCCTAGTATGAACCCTACGGTTAACTCTTCAAATAAGGAACTAACTTAATGAGTCCTTTAATTTTTTTAGTGCTAGGTTTTATATTAATATTTATAGAGTTTTATCTGCCAGGTGCCCTAATGGGAATTATCGGAGGTATTTGCATATTAGCCAGCTTTAGCATGTTTGCTAGGCAAACAGAATCTTTCCTCTTGTTTATCTTATATGTGATGGGGAGTGGCGTGGCTCTTGCTTTTTTAATTAAATTTGCTCTCTGGCGCATTCGTACCGAAAAGCCTCAGCATAGCATTTACTCTGCAGATACCCAAGATGGTTATCGTGCTGTCGATTATGATGCTTCCACTATAGGCAAGTCAGCAGTAGTGTTGACAGATTTAAAACCTGGGGGATTTATTATCGTAGAAGGAAAACAGCAACCAGCTATTTCTCAGGAAGGTTATCTAGCTAAAGGGACTAAAGTTCTTGTGATTAGCGGCAATGAATCTAATTTAATTGTTAGAAAGGAATAAAACATGACTCATCAACTATTGGCCTTGCATTTAAGCTCAGAATTATATTTTTTACTGATTGTTCTTGCATTGGCTTCCCTTATTATTTTAAGCATGCTAGGAAAGTTTCTTAGTTTTTGGTTCCAAGCTTTTGTGTCGGGTACTCCGATCCCTTTATTTAACTTAATCGGTATGAGTTTGCGTAAAATTCCTCTACGAGTCATCGTCAACGCGCGCATTAATCTGTTTAAAGCTGGGCTAAAGCAAGTGACTGTCTCAGACTTGGAAACACACTACCTAGCTGGCGGCCATGTCTCTGAGGTGGCTACAGCTCTTATAGCTGCAGATAAAGCCAATATTCAGCTCGATTGGCGCCGTGCTACAGCGATTGATTTGGCAGGAAGAGACCTTCGTGATGCGGTACAGACCTCGGTAAATCCCAAAGTAATTGACTGCCCTAGCCATGGTGGCTACATCACAGGAGTAGCTAAAGATGGCATTCAAATCAATGTCCGCGCTCGTGTAACTGTAAGAACAAATATTGCGCAATTAGTAGGCGGCGCTACTGAAGAGACGATTATCGCTCGCGTGGGTGAAGGGATTGTGACCGCTATTGGTAGTTCTGAAACGCATTTACATGTGCTTGAATCTCCTCATAAAATTTCGCAGGTTGTTTTGGAAAAAGGGCTTGATTCTTCTACTGCTTTTGTTATTCTTTCTATTGATATTGTGGAAATGAACTTAGGCGAAAATATCGGTGCCAAGCTGCGTGCTGATAAAGCGGAATCCGATAAACGTATCTTCCAAGCTGAAGCAGAAAAAAGGCGAGCAATGGCCGCTGCGATGGAACAGGAAAATATGGCTAAAGTTAAAGACATGGAGGCTAAGTTAATTGAGGCTCAGTCTTCTATTCCTATGGCAATTGCCGAATCTTTTCGCTCAGGGCACATAGGCATTATGGATTTTACCCGTTATGAAAATATTCTTGCCGATACCAAAATGCGTAAATCTATCGCCGAAGAAAGTGACGATCGAAAAAAATAAGCCAGAAGCTTGATAGGCCTTAGCTAAGCTAATAAAAAATAAGGCCTTCAAGCTGCTTTCAGGTTTAAAAGTAAGCTTGTAGAGGAAATAATAAAAATTTTAAGAAAGCTTTGCTCTCAGCCATCCTATTAACAACTTTGTATAGGGAAAATTAAAATGCATATTATCGATACGATAGGATTTTTAGTAAGCGTAGCAGCCATGCTTTATATGCTCATTAAGCTTGTTCAGCCTAATAAAAGATCTAAAAAACTTGCAAGCATCCAAGATGATGACCCCTTACAAGCTGAAAGATTGCACGATTTTCTTCATTCCTTAAATGCTGATATGGAGAAAAGCAAAAATTTTACTCACCACCCTCCCAAAAACTTAAAGCCCGTAAGCCTACCCCCCGAGTATAAGAAAAAAACCATCTATCATCAACCTGCTCACAAAAAGAAAGCTTTTAGAGAGGAAAATAAATTTAAATCCAATTTAGATGGCTTTCAGGTGCGCAATCAGATTGAAGAACGCCAATTTAATATGAATAGTAAAAATAAATATGAAGGGGATTATGGCGACCATCTCTTAAGCCAAGGCTTCCGGGAAAATAAGTCTGCTCCTCCTTTGATTTATAAGCGCTCTTCTCGTGTTAAAAGTTTAATTCATCATCTTCCTACTAAAAAAGATCTTATCCTCATTCACGAGGTTTTAAATCCTCCTAAGGGTTTTAGATTTTAACTATGTCAATCCTCGATAATTACCGAGCCTTACAACAAGAAATTGCGGAAACAGCCCACGCCTGTAATAGAAAGATAGAAGAGATTAAACTGATTGCTGTCACTAAAAAGCAACCTTGGGAATCTATTTCTTCCCTTTATAAAGAAGGGTGCCAAAATTTTGGAGAGAATAGAATCCAAGAAGCTCTCTCTAAGATTAAACAAGCTCCTCAGGAGTGCCAGTGGCACTTTATTGGACCTTTGCAAAAAAATAAAGTGCGCAAAGCGGTGGGCCCTTTTGTTTTAATTCATTCGGTAGATTCTTTAGAATTAGCTAGTAAAATAGCAGAGGTATCCAAGCAATTAAATTTAACTACAGCTATTTTACTTCAAGTAAACACTTCTCAAGAAAAATCTAAGCAGGGGATGAGTTACGAGGAGTGCTATCAAAATTTTAATGATTTTCTTTCTTTGCCCCACCTGGAGGTGCAAGGGTTAATGACGATGGCTCCTTTGACCGATAATGAAAAAATTATAGCTAAAAGTTTTGAAAGACTGCGTGGGTTAAAAGAATCTTTGTTAAAAGATTATAAACCTTTTAATCAATTACCCCATTTATCCATGGGAATGTCTCAAGATTTTAAGTTAGCCATTCGCGAGGGAGCCACTCTACTACGTATAGGCTCAAAGATTTGGCATTGAATTCTTTTCCTCTTTTTTTCAATTATTTGCCAGCTTTAGATAAACTTGAGCTGGAGCAGCAGCCCTCGATCATCAACTTTTCTAGATTTATCCAGCTCGGATATTCTATCCTCCCTCTTGATTAGATAGGAAGAAAAGCTAGCATTTTTGCTTAAAAATAGTCGTGCTATATATGTCCTAATAATTTATTCTTCTCTCTACTTTTTTATGCCTATAGATAGGGTTTTTATGAATGCTCTGCTGAATAAATTTATGCGTGTGAATAACACTTTTTTACTTTTGGTAGCTGTTTGCTGTGGCCTAATAGCTGGGTACCTGCATAATGAGAGGATATATAGCGTGGCCGAAAGCTTCTCAGCTGTATTCATTAATCTCCTTAAATTGGTCAGTTTACCTATCATTTTTCTTTCCATTGTCTCCACTTCTTCAGGAATGGAAAGTGCGCGTGAGCTAAAAATTTTGGGTCAAAAAGTCTTAAAATATACATTATTAACCACGGTTATTGCGGCTTCTATTGCTTTGATTTTATTTGTAGCTATAGATCCTGTGCGCCCTCATCTTCAGGAAATAAATCTTGAATCGGTAGCCACGATTGAAAAACAGGGAAGTTATGTACATTACCTCCAACAAATTATTCCCTCCAATGTTATCAAGCCTTTTAATGACAACAATGTTATAGGCGTACTATTTATTGCTCTTTTATTCAGCCTTTCCATCATTGCTCTGCCGGCGGAAAATCGCCATATTTTACATGCTTTTTTCTCGAGTCTCTATGCTGCAATGATGAAGATGACCACTTGGATCATCAAGCTCATGCCTTTGGCCATCTGGGCTTTCATTACCCTTTTCATGCGTGATTTACATGAAGGCTTAGAAATCGAAAGTTTGGCTCTCTATTTAGCCGTAGTCATTTTAGCTAACCTGGTACAAGGGATCATTGTATTGCCCCTCCTTTTAAAGTTTAAAAAAATTTCTCCTTTAGGGACTGTGAAAGGCATGTGGCCAGCTCTATCTATTGCCTTCTTCACCAAATCTTCCAATGCCGCCTTACCGATGGCTATGAAATGCGCCGAAGAAAGAGTGGGAGTTTCTCGTCGTGTAGCTAGCTTTGCTTTTCCCCTTTGTACGACTATCAACATGAACGGTTGTGCCGCTTTCATCCTTACTACCGTTCTTTTTGTCTCTATGAGCAATGGGATGAGTTATACACCTTTAGAAATGATTCTATGGGTTTTCCTGGCTACTATCGCTGCTGTAGGAAATGCAGGGGTCCCCATGGGCTGCTATTTTCTTTCGAGCGCTTTTCTAGCTACTTTAAATGTTCCTCTTAACGTATTAGGAGTGATTTTACCTTTTTACACTCTCATTGATATGGTGGAAACAGCTCTGAATGTTTGGTCGGACTCATGTGTGGCCACCATCGTTGACAGTGAAGTTTCTCCCCATACTGCTGCTTCTGCTCTCATTAATGAATCTCCTCTTAGCGCTTAAGATTAAAGATACAAGTAGCTCTAGAAGGTCTGGCCGTCTCTAGCGCTTTATTTAACGCTCATAGCTCAATCCTTAGATAATTAGATCTAAGGATTGGCGTATCAGTTTATATATTTTTTCTCCTTACTAGACAGACATTCTTCCAAGAAGCAGTCATCTTTTTTTAGTTTTTTGTAAGCCTGATAGATGCGATTAGCCCAAAAAAGGCTATCCCTATGATGCCATGGTTTATTAAGAGGAGAGAGTTTTAGGGCGATGGGGGGGATAAGAAGAAAAGGTGAATCTTAGGAGGAATTCTAAGCTTTTCACAAACGTGATAGCGGGCTCGGTCCAAAATCACTAAGGCATAAGAAGAAGCTGGCAGCGATTGATTGATCTGTTCGAGAAGATAATCACTGACTTTGCTATTTAAGAGGGGAAGAATGAGTTCCTCTGCTTTTCCTAAAGCGGGGTAAATAGCTGTCGCTAAATAGAGGGTAGGATAGACTATTGGCTTAAGTGCTTTTGGCCGCTTTTCTTTTTTCGCTGCTACCTGACGACAGTTGGGCGGGAGCCCCTAGCTTTGCTTTATCCTCAAACCATATTTCGATCTTGGGCTTAGGAAATTGATTGCTTAAAGCCTCGATAGCGTGGGGGACTTTTTTAAAAGAGGATTTATCTTACAAATATTAATAGTTGCAAGCAAGCGGATAGCTGCCATCTCTCCTTTAGATTGAGTCCAGTCACTCCGCTTGTTTCTTAATGCAGGGTTACAAAGAAGCCTTCCCTTTGGCCCGAGGTTCAAGGGGCGTTAAGCTAGCTGAAAGCCTCTCTTTAATTTTTTGAGCCAACTTATCGGCAGAGCCAGGAAAATAGCTAAGGAAAAGTGAGGGCTCGATCATTTCTACTTCCACCACGACTAGCGCAGAACCTTTCTTGATCACGTCTACTCTAGCATGTAAATAAGGTTGTTCAGTAGCGAGGAGAACCTTTTTGACTTCGTTGATCATCCAAGTAGGTGGGGTAACTGGTTGAACGGAGCCTCCATGTGCACTTTGCACCAAAAATTGCCCATCTGCCGGTTTTTTTAACACACAATGAATAAATTCTTTTTCAAAGAAAATAAAAGACCATTCACCTTCTGTCATGATCTCTTGCATGAAAGGTTGGATAATTAAGTCATAAGGATAATCTTTAAAGTGATCTTGCATTTTTTGAACAGTAGAAGAATTAAATCTAAAAGTGTGATCTCCACTAGCAGAAATACTAGGTTTTATCACGCATTCTTCCCATCCATATTTTTTTAAAAGATCGGGTAAGCTTTTTAGATCTTTAGAAGATAAGTAAATACTATCAATGACCTTAACTCCTTTCTCTGCTAGCTTTTTTAAATAAACTTTTGAAGCATTCCAGCGAATAGTGTTAAGGGGGTTAAAAAGAGGGATTCCTTGTTTTTCAATATCACTTAAGGTTTGCAAGAAAAAATTAAACTTAGCGGTATGATAGTCCCAAGTAGAAAAAACTAGCGCCGCTTGATAGTCTTTCCAATTGGTCTGAGGATCATCCCAAATCACCGAGCGAGCATCTATCTGTTGTTTTTGCAAAGCCTTTATTAATAAATTATCATCTTCTTTAAGTTCGTTGTAATTGCTACTTGTGAGCAAAGCAAGGCTAGCCAGGAGAGTAGTTAGAATCATACATTCCTCAATTTATAAATTTTTATCTAACGCAGGAAGCTAAAAGATTGTAAGCAATAATAGTTTGTTTTTCCATTTAAAATTTTTTTGTAGAGGGAGCTTTAAATTAAAGCTGGCTATCCTTTATCCTTGAAAAATCAATTAATCATTGAGGTCCAAACCAAGGTGCTGGGAGAGAGCTTAAATTATCCATCCTAAATCTTATGACCGAGTGTATAGAGCTGCCTTTTTCAAAACAGTGTTTTTGCTTTAATATTTTTATTTATGCATTTATCGATTGTTCTGCGTTTTATTTTAAAGAGACAATAGAAAAGAGTGAGTGAGGATAGGCAAAAATGGATTTTATGCAGGCAGATCGCCAAAAAGTACTAGAAAGGTGAGGTAAGAAGAATTTGATCAAAAACTTGCGTAAAAAGGTACTAATCCGCATTAGTTGCTTAAAAAATTCTTGAAAAATGTATCCCGTAAGATACGATAGAGATATTATGCAAAAAAGGATTTTATGCAGGCAGATCGCTAAAAAGTATTGGCAAGGTGAGGTAAGAACAATTTGATCAAAAACTTGCATAAAAAGGTCCTAATCTGCATTAGTTGCTTAAAAAATTCTTGAAAAATGTATCCCGTAAGATACGATAGAGATATATGGAAGGAATAGAAATCGAATTATGCGAAACAGCAAATGGTAAGCGACCCTTTGAGATCTGGATCAAGGGTATCAAAGAAATCCATACCCGGGCCAAAATCCTGGCACGGCTTGATCACTTAAGGCTTGGGAACTTCGGCGATTGCAAAACCTTACCAGAGGGGGTTTGCGAGCTTTAAGATTCATTATGGACCCGGGATTAGAATTTATTACGGAAAGATTGGGAATAAAGTCATTTTGCTTCTTTGTGGTGGTGATAAAAACTCCCAAGAAAGGGATATAGCTAAAGCAAAAGAGTATTTGAAAGATTATCAATCAAGAGAGTTAGATCATGGCAAGAAGTAAAAAATATCAAGAATTTCTGCTCTAGCACTTAAAAGATCACGATGAAGCTGTTGCATACCTAAATGCTGCGCTAGAAGAAAGTCTTAAAGGTGATGAGGAATCCCAACATCTTTTCTTAATGGCTTTACGGAACGTCGCAGAAGCTCAAGGCGGCGTTGGCGCATTGGCTAAAAAAGCTCATGTAGGTCGTGAAAGCCTCTACAAAACCCTTTCAGGAGCCGGTAATCCTAAATGGCACACGCTTGTTTCATTATGTGTCGCCATGGGATTGAACTTGAGATTAAGTTAGACTATGAAGTTTGGCATCGACGTTTTTCAAGCTTCATTAAAAATAAAATTCCTTGTGGGGATACCTTAAGAGAATAATTAGCGCGAGTTATCGGATAAGAAGAGAGTTTAAGGTATAATTTGAAGCAGCCTTAGGTTGTTTTCTTATCCGATAACTCGCATTAATGAGATTATCAATGCCTAGAGCCATCAATCTAACCGCCTAATCTCATTGGGTGCTAATGGCAAAGGATATCGTCGAGGGGAACTAAAATAAGAATTATATGAACCCACCAGCCATCATTGCTAGATACGTCTAGAAAACGTGAATGGAGTATGAAGTTCCCCCTGCGTTAGATGCTGCCATTTCTATTTTTATGCACACCATTCGCTTTAAGAAGTATCTATTTTCTAATAATCCTTTGACCTACACACTCTGCCAAGAAAAGAGTAATGCCTATCCGAGTCTTGGTCGTTTTGACCGGCGTGTAGCCATTGGTTTGTGGGGAGTTGTGGGCTGCTATTTCTACGCCGGCCTCGCTGTAGAGGTCAGCTGCCTTTTATTTAGCTCGAGGAATGAGAGGCACGGTGGCGCAATGGAAGTTCTGCTAAGCTATTGTAACTTGAAAACCTAGCTTTTGATGAAAGGCTTTGTTTTTTCCTTGGGAAGTAGGATTAAAAATGACGAGAGCTAACGCTTATCCATTTATACTCAATAGCTGTTTTTTTAGTTTGAGGTAAAGCCTCCTGATAGACATAAGATAAAATTCTCTAATAAGACTATAGCCTTTGATCGATTTAAAGCTTATTCATTTTATTTTTCACATAGCATTCATCATGCTTGAATGTTGAGATATTATTTTTTATAGCATTTATTTTAAGCCTTCCTTAATATGATTGTTAATGAACATAGAGAAAAAATTTACAAGTCCTTGCTTATAAAAAGGTAGCGAAATGAAAATTTAGATAAAGAGAGGTTAAACAAATGAACCCTTTACCTCCCAATCCCTCTGTATTATTTCCTGTATTTAAGACTCTTTCTTGGTTTAAAGAAGAAACAAATACCTATGCGGAGATTGCAATCAAGATTTTCTCAAACTTGGGAGCTTCCGATCTATGTCAAGCAGAGGGAGTTTGTCAAGAATGGAAGCAGCTGATTCAAGCAAGTAACTTATGGAAAAGGCTCTATTTCCAAAAAGCTAGCAAAGTTTCCTCGTCAGAAAAAGAATCCCCTCTAGATACGCTCCCTTCCGAAATGTTGTTAAAAATTTTTTCCTTTTTGCCTGTTAAAGAACTTGGCTTTAGCCAGCAGGTATGCAAGAGCTGGTATGAATTAAGCGCAGACACTGCACTTTGGAAATGTTTACTTGGAAAAACTTACCCTGCTTTATCTGCTATATCCGACAAGATGAAAATCTCTCCCAAAGATCTAATTGTGGCTCAATACAATATAGAAGCTAATCGTGCACAAATTATCGATTTACTCCCTATGGCATTGGAAAAAGGACATAAAGAGGGCGCGCAAGCAATGTTTTCTTCTAATGGTAAGCATGTAATTATTTTTAATAATGACCTACCTACCTTTCCTGGGGACATTGCTCGTCACATTGTTAGCCTTTGGGATGCTAATACAGGAAAATGTCTACAGGTTTGGGAAGGAATTACTTGGAGCAGAGATCTATTTCTTTCTTCAGGTAGCCATTGGCTAATTATTAATAGATCTAAGTCCACTAGTCTGTGGGATGCCAACACAGGAGAATGTCTAAAAGCCTTAGAAGAAGACCCCTTGGGCACAGAAGTATTCTTTTCTCCAAATAAAGAACGGCTAGTTACCAGGGGTAGCTTTATTCGCCTTTGGGATGCTAAAACGGGAGAATGTCTGCAGGCTTTAGAAAGAGGGGAAACAAAAAATTGGGGGTCACGAACACCTTTTTCTCCGGATGGCAAGTGGCTGGCTATCGATAGCTCTAAGTCCGTTAGCCTTTGGGATGCTAAAACTGGGAAATGTCTACACACTTTGGAAAAACCGGGTAAAGAAAATCTGTCCACCACAATATCTTTTTCTCCGGATAGCGAGTCGCTAGTTATCGATAGTAATGAATCTATTAGCCTTTGGAATGCTAACACTGGGGCATGCTTACATATTTGGGATGAAATCAGGAGGGTAAACTCAGTAACTTTTTCACCAGATAGCCAGCAAATAGTTATCGACGACTATGAATTCATTCGCCTTTGGGATGTTAAAACTAGAGAATGGGTCTGCACTTTGGATGAATGCGAGGATGCCTCCAGCATATCTTTCTCTTCAGATAGTCAGCGCCTAATTGTTGAGAATGGCCAGTCTCTTTGCCTTTGGGATGCTAAAGCTGGAAAAAAGCTAAAAACTTTAGATGATCAGCTAGGGGCATGCGCAGAAATAATCCTCTTTTCTCCCGATAACCAGCGGATCATTGCCGATACCATAGATCTCATTCGCCTGTGGGATGCCAATACAGGAGAATGTCTACAAACTTTAGATAAACGGGAAAAAGAAGATTGGGATACAGAAATATTTTTTTCTTCAAATAGTGAAAAGGTAGTTATTTATCTCATCGACTCCATCCACCTTTGGGATGCACACACAGGGAAATGTCTAAAAAATTTGGAAGAGCCTGGAGATTTCAAACAAGCATTTTTTTCTCCAAACAGCCAATGGTTGGTTATTTCTGACCCATGTGATGTTCAACTGTTGGATGCTCAAACAGGCGAATACTTGCGCACTTTGGGAAAACACTTAGGACACGGAGGATATGAGCCAGCATCCTTTTCTCCTAATGGGGGACTATTATTGATTGGAATGAAAGTTTTCAATTTTTTCCCTGCTAAAAGCGATAGTTTTCAACCCACCGAATCTCCAATAAATCTAGACAATGAAGAGGGAGCAAGTAATCTAACTGAAGAATTGGTAACAGAAGAATCTAAAAAAAGAAAAGCCAGAAGTGCTAAAAGCCAAGAAGACAGGAGCCACGTTTCAGCGGCAGGGGAGCATCTTTGGCCTTCTCCTCAGAAAAAAAGGAAAAAAGAGGAGTAGGTTAAGGTTTCTAGATTTTCAAGCATTTATTTTAAAGAGTAATGTTTAAGCTAATTTCCCATCTAGTGCTACAATAATTTGGCTCTTCCATGGTGTGTGTGACGTGTTTAAAGGTTTAATACGCTTTAAAAAAACTAAGACCGCATACCTAACCCTCTGAAATTTGTCTCTCTACTTAATGAGAGGAATTGTATAAAGTACGGGATTACATAAGAAGTAGCTTGAAAGCGTATAAGAGGTTATCTTAAAACCCCTCTTTTAACTTATCAATTCGCCTTAACATCAGTCTAATCATCGATAGATAAATCCAATTTTCACTCGTAGTTGTTAGGT